>DASZJS010000454.1:0-5186 GCA_035947935.1 Gemmata sp.
GAACGAAGCAGGAGCCCCGTGCGGCGAAGTCGAGCACGGTTGGGGCGTGGCCAAGATCAAACGCTGCGGCGCGGATGCCGTGAAACTGCTCGCCCAGTTTGAACCGGATGAATTCGACTCCGCGGAAAAGAACTTCGCACTCACTCAGCGCATCTATGAGGAATGTATCAAGCACGACATTCTGTTCCTCCTGGAGCCAATCCACTTTCCATACAAGGTGGGAGGAGTTGAGGAATCCAAGGAGAAAGTCGTTGCCCGGAAAGCCAGGACGGTGATCGAGTCCGCCAAATACCTGAGTCGCTACTGCGATATTTACAAAGCAGAGTTCCCGGGTACGCTGGGTGTCGAATCGGATTCGCAACTGATGGACAATTTGAAGAAGTTGAATGACGCCTGTGTGAAGCCTTGGGTTCTGCTTTCGGCAGGTGTGGACTACGACAAGTACAAGAAGCAGGTCGAAATGGCGATGAAAGTCGGGGCCAGCGGCGTTCTCGGTGGTCGAGCATTCTGGAAGGAGTTCTTCACCTACACCACTCCGGCCGAGCGACAAAAATTTGCTGAAACCGAGTGTGTCCGACGAGTAAAGGAAACTGATGCGATTGTGAAGTCGGGAACGCCGTGGTTTGCGAAGTACGGGATCACGACCGAAGAGTTGCACGGGTTGCGGGCATCCGAAGGATGGCACGCCCGCTACGGTGGTGGCTCTGCTGGCTCGACAGGGCCGGGCAAAGTGGATCCGAACGCAGTTTATTGAGCCCTGAGACCCGAGGTGCGGAAGCACCATCCACACAAGCCCGAAGCGCCAGCGAGGGACAGCTTTTCCCTCGCTGGCGCTTCGGGCTTGTGGCAGAGTTGCCTGCAGCAAGTATGTATGATTTCTGACGTTCTATTGGTTCGGTTTGCTCAGGTTGACCGGTGTCGCGCCACCATTCGCCTTCAGCTTGGCAAGTTGAGCCAGGGCAAGATCGCCCGATCTGCTGTTTGGGCAGAGTCTCGTCACCTTCTCGTAGCAAGCAATCGCTTCCGACGTTTGTCCTTTCGCGACCCATGAGTCCGCCAATGTCAAATACATGATGGCCGTGCGTTGGTTCATCTGTTCGCAGACAGCCGCAAGCCGCTCGGGATTACTTTTCACATCGCCCGCGAGTGCGGCAGCCTCCTTAGCCTCGGCGAGATCCGAGAAGACTGCAAGTTGCTCGCACTTCAGGAGGCAATCGAAAAACCGACCCAGGCGAAAATCCTCTTTGGCAACTGCGAGCAGATCGCGAGCGGTCCTGAGCCGGAGTTTGTCTTGTATCTCTGGCTTGGCAGCAAGACCAGTCATCATTGTTGCCGCGTCACCAGCCGCGAGAGTTCCAGCATATGTTTTGACCGTTTCCGCCAGCGTATCGATTGCCTCCTGCGTGAAGCCCCGTTGTTCCAAATCCCTGGCCCGAGTTAGTTTCCCAGCAGCGACTCGCTCCACATCATCCAGCACTTGCTGCGACTTGACTCCAATTGGTTTCTCGCCAAGTTCTCGTGTAATCCCCTTCAGGAGCGTGACCGCTCGCGGATAGTCGCCGGTGGCCAGTGCGCGACTGGCCTGTTCAAAGTCTCGCGAGGCCCAATCGGTCGTGGCAATAGCTGTAGAGGTGCGTTTCAGATGCTCCGCAAGCCGATCCGCATCGATGTACCCCTCCACGAAAGCATGGATCTTGCCATCCGGACCCGCAAAGACAATCGTGGGATAAAGCTGGACCTTGAGTGCCCGGGCCAGATTTGGATCGCGGCTGGCATCGATCTTGAGTGGAATGAAGTTGGTTGACAACTGGCCTAATACGTTTGCATCGCGGCAAGGACCAGCCTCCAACTTCCTGCAGTAGAAACAGTTCTCGGTTCCCACCACGACAAAGAGCGGGAGCCCTTTATCGGCGGCTTCTTTCCGAGCTGCATTGTAATCCGTCCTCCAGACCACGGGATCGGCTGCCGGTGCTGACCTGGGCAACGCCAGGGCAACCGCGGTGACAAGTGGAAGCAGGAGCAAACGACATATCGCAGAGACGCGCATGAATAATCCCCTGGTGCGGGCGCATCGCGTTGAAAGAGAACATCCGTCGAGAACTCGGTTTGTCATAGCCTTGCTCTTCGGATCGGGTCGCTCCGATCTGTTCCACAATTGATTTGGAATATCTCTTCGTCATTCTGGCCAGAACTGTACTCTGAAAATCCAACTATGATCTCGGGTGCGCCTTCTGATACGACTGCTGAATTCGTTTGGTCGTTACGTGTGTATACACCTGAGTCGTCGCCAGGCTCTTGTGTCCAAGCAATTCCTGAACTCCTCGGATGTCTGCGCCCGCATCGAGCATGTGAGTCGCAAAACTGTGCCTTATCGTGTGCGGCGTAGTTCGCGGGTCGAGGCCAGCGGTTCTCAGATGGCCGATCAGCAATCTTCCGACACTCCTCGTCGTGAGCCGACCACCGTTCTTGTTCAAAAACACCGCTGGCGTTTCCGTCCTCAATTTCTCAATCAGAGTCAAGCGATCCGGAAGCCAGAGGGAAATCGCGGCGGTCGCTGGTGGCCCGAGAAGAGCGAGTCGCTCTTTTTTCCCCTTACCTCGCACGATGACGACCCCATCATTGAGATCGGCATCGAGAATATCCAGACCGACCAACTCGCTAACGCGGATTCCCGCCGAGTACAGGGTTTCAAGAATGGCACGATCGCGTCGACCCGCCCAATCGGCTTCGCTGGGTGTTTCGAGCAGTTTCTTCACATCCGCCAGGGTCAAAAAGTGTGGGAGTCGCTGGTCCTGGCGTGGGCTCCGGAGACTTTTGGCCGGGTTCTCGGTCAGTGTCCCCTGACGGCAAAGAAACTTTCCGAACGACCGCACAGCCGCCAGCCGACGAGCAATGGTCGATTTGGCGTATCCCTTTTCGTGAAGCCACGCGATGAATGCGCGAAGAAGCCGAGTGTTCCAGTCTGAGGGGTCGATGTGTGACTTCTTGAGCCGTTCTCGTGCAAAGGTTAGCGCCTGAGTCAAATCCTCGCGGTAGGACTTGACTGTCTTGTCGGAAGCATTTTTTTCCAGGCCGAGGTGTGTGAGAAACTCGGCCAAGCCCTGTTCCAGCGTCAAGTGTGCATCTCGATTGCCAGGGTGGTAATCAAAAAGCAGATCACATTTCCTGGATGCGAGACTACATGAAACCCAGGACTTGTATTCCGCTCATTCGCAAAAAGACGATCAGAATTCTTCTTGTGGATTCTCCTCGCGATTGCGAATCCGCTCTGTGAGAACGGCGGCATCGAACCAGTTGATCGGGATCGTCGGGTCAGCCGCCTTGTGGCGGATATTGTCGATCAATGCATCGCAACTTTCTTCATCGTAGACAAAGATGTATCGTTCTTCTCCCTTGAAGAGAGCGAGGACATTGAGTTCGCGTGTCACTCGGAGCCCCTCCCAGTGCGCATCTCGCCGACTTTCTTGAAATCGGCACTGAGAATGAAGGGCTGAAGGGATTTTCTCCAAACAGGCAATCCGATCGGAGATGAGCCTGCACAAACGCGATACGCGGCACGATCGGAACGTCGTAAGTAACAGGTTCCCGACACACTTGCTTCTGAACTCCGACCCTTTTTTCTGGCACGGCGAGAGGGTGGTTGCTAAACTCGCCCGACCAGACTCATCTGACACAAACTCTCCCACGGAGCCGTTAAGTGACCACTGCCCCTACTTCTCCCGCATCCCCAGCCTCGCCGGGGCTAAACGACAGAATCCTGTTCTGGGCGAGCTTTGCCACTCTGATTGCAGCCGGAATTGGGTTCTCGGTTCGAGGTGTGATTCTCGAAGACTGGGGTAACCAATTTGGGTTCACTCAAAGCGAACTCGGAACCATCACTGGGGGTGGACTGGTGGGGTTTGGGCTGGCGATCATCTTCTTTAGCTTTTGTGCCGATCGGTTTGGCTACGGGAAATTGATGCTCGTGGCGTTCCTTCTGCATGCATCTTCGGCTGTGGTCACGTTCTTAGCAACTTTCGCGTACGCCAAAATCGGGAAGGAGGGAGCATTTTGGTGTTTGAATGCAGGGATGTGGCTCTTCGCGCTCGGGAATGGAACTTGCGAAGCCGTGATCAACCCGCTAACGGCTACACTGTTCCCAAAAAATAAGACGCACTGGCTAAACATTCTGCATGCGGGCTGGCCACTCGGTCTCATTTTGGGTGTTGTGATCACTCTGGGATTCGACCAGGTGGGAAGTGCGATCCAGTGGGAGTTCAAGCTGGGAGTATTCCTGATCCCAGTCCTGGCGTACGGCTTACTCATGTTCAATCGTGCTTTCCCGAGGTCCGAAGCACAAACGGCGGGCATACCACTGTCGGGCATGATGAAGCAGGTTGGGATGATGGGGTTCACACTTGGTGCTGCACTCATCGGATTGGCCCTCGCTCAGCTTCTTCCAAATGTCCTGGGACCAATCATCAAGGTCGATAACGTAGAATCGCGAGACTTGATCCTGCGAGGAATTGGTTGGGCTGCAGCCGCAGGAGTCTGGCTTGCCTTCGGGATTGCCACCAACTTCGCGCCGGGTCACTGGGTTCTCGCGTTCCTGTATCTCCTTCACGCACTTGTGGGGTATGTCGAACTCGGGACCGATGGCTGGATCGTGAACATCACCAAGCAAGTTCTCAAGAGTGGGACTAACGCCCAGCTTGCCTTTATCTGGACTAACGTCTTGATGTTCACACTGCGCTTTTTTGCCGGTCCAATTGTTCACAAAATCAACCCTGTGGGATTGTTATTCGGAAGTGCCTGCCTTGGATCTCTCGGTCTCTTTTTGCTTGGCCAGGACTTCACAAATTCCGTTTGGCCTTGGGTTGCAGCAGTGACCGTTTATGGAATTGGGAAGACGTTTTACTGGCCAACTCTTCTTGGTGTGATCTCGGAGCGGTTCCCGAAAGGTGGGGCGCTTGCCCTCGGACTGAGCGGTGGTGTCGGCATGATCGGGGCAGGCATTCTTGGCGGCCCTGGGATCGGGTACAAGCAAGATTATTTCTCTGTCGACAAACTCAAACAGACCCCACAGGGAGAGAAAACCTACGAGCGGTACGTCGCCCGAAATGAAGATGGGAAATTGGATGAAAAGGGGTTCCCAATCGTCACCGAAATTCTACCGAATCAGGTTCCCAAAGTAGCCGGCATCGACA
>DASZJS010000455.1:0-2347 GCA_035947935.1 Gemmata sp.
ATGAGACTTAAGTAAGGGTATTGATTTACAGAATTCTGGAAGGTCGGCCTCACGGTGATGGTGATCCGGATATCGTTGAGCCTGGTTCGCCGCGGTCGCGCAAACGCTGGATGGTCGTGTAGAACACTGGCGTCAGGAAGATTCCGAAAAGCGTCACGCCGAGCATCCCGCTGAATACTGTTGTGCCAAGAGCACCCCGCATCTCGGAACCCGCTCCTGACCCTGTCAGAAGTGGCACCACGCCAAGAATAAATGCAAAGCTGGTCATCAGAATCGGCCGTAATCGCTGTTGAGAAGCCTCAATCGCTGCCTCAAACCGAGGCATCCCGGCTTCTCGCTTCTGTTTCGCATATTCCACAATCAGGATAGCGTTCTTGGTCGCCAACCCAACAAGGACGACAAGTCCGATCTGCGAGAACACGTTTAAGTCGAGCCTAACGATGACGAGCCCACAGATGGCGCACAATAGACACATCGGCACAACAAGTATAATGGCGGCCGGCAGCAGCCAGCTCTCGTAAAGAGCAGACATGACCAGAAATGCCAGTGCAACACTGAGCCCAAACACAAGCAGGGTCGTGTCGCCGCGGAATGTGAGAACACCAGGAATCGTCAGATCAGTTGCGGACGCCAGCTTCTGTTGGAACGCTATGTCGGTCCACTCGGAACCCATGCCCTGTGGGAGTTCGCGCTTGGCCAGCGCATCCATCCGATCGAGTGCCTGACCGGAACTCGTTGCGAGTGGGTTGATGAACACAGCCAGGTCGGCAGCCGGATACATCTGGTAGCGGTTTACCTTGGTTGGGCCGGCCATGCGGTCGATGATCGTGAGCCCGGCTAGGGGAATCATCTGCCCGTCCGGCCCGCGAATCTTGAGCTTTGCAATGGCCTCTAGAGAAGATCGGTATTGTCCCTCGGCTTGCACGGTGACCTGCCAGTTTCGCCCCTCCAGTGTGAGATCGTTCACATACAGTGATCCGAGATATACCTGCAACGCCTCGTTGATCGCGGACACCGAGACACCCATCTGCTGGGCGCGATCGCGATCCACTCGGACGAACACTTGAGGAGCGGCCGACCGGAAGGTACTCACAGCTCCGACGATGCCCGGTTCCTTGATTGCGGCGACGGACATGTTAGATGTCATGCCTTCAAGCGTTTCAAAGCCCAGGTTGGCGCGGTCGAGAATCTGCATCTTGAAACCACCGGTGCCCAATCCCATGATCGGCGGTGCCCCGAATGCGACAACGATTCCTTCACTGAGGCCGGACAGTTTGCGGTTCAGTTCGGCAACGATGACGCGTGCCTTCCGTCCATGCCGTTCCTCGAATGGCTTGAGCGGGACGTAGATCGCCCCATAGTTCGAGACGTTGGCAGAGGCCAACAACGAATAGCCAGGCACGCCAATGGTATGGGAGACCCCTTCCGTTTCCTCGGCCAACTTGCATGCCCGCTCGACTGCGGCCTCAGTGCGTTCCAGCGAAGCACCATCGGGAAGTTGGACGTTTATCATCACATATCCCTGATCCTGATCGGGGATGAAGCCGAGCGGAACGCTGGTGAAACCGTAACCCGTAATCGCAAGCAACACAACGTACACCCCCAGCACGACGATCGATCCGCGAAGGAGTCGCGCAACCGCCCATCCGTAAGCAGAGGTGACCCGTTCAAAGGCAAGGTTGAAGCCCTGGAAGAACCAGCCGAGTGTCGCGTGCAGAAGAGCGTCCAGGCGATCTTTCGCGGCGTGGTGGCCGCGGAGAAGAAGCGGGCAGAGTGCGGGCGTCAGCGTGAGTGAATTGAAAGCTGAAAACAAAGTTGAGATCGCAATCGTGACCGCGAACTGCTTGAAGAATTGGCCCGTGAGTCCCGGAATGAATGCAGCGGGGATGAAGACGGCAGCCAGCACCATCGACACACCGATGACCGCCTGGGAGACCTCAGTTATGGCGAGCCGCGTCGCATCCCTGGGTGACAACCCTTTGGCCAGATTGAACTCAACTGCCTCGACTACGACAATCGCATCATCCACGACGATCCCAATCGCCATGACCATTCCGAGCAAGGTCAGGTTGTTGATCGAATATCCCAACACGAACATGACTGCAAGGGTGCCGATGAGGGCGACCGGAACTGCAAGCATGGGAATCAAAGCTGCCCGCCAGTTCTGGAGGAACACCACGACGACGATGAATACCAGGATAAACGCCTCGATGAGTGTGTGGACGACTGCCTCGATCGATGCGGACACGAACTCGGTGGGGTCGAATACGATCGCGTAATCGATACCCTCGGTGAACCGTTCCGTCTTCAGTTCCACCATCTTGGCCTTGATCCGCTTGGCCGTGTC
>DASZJS010000456.1:0-4467 GCA_035947935.1 Gemmata sp.
CGGGGAGCGTACTTCAAGGTCGCTGGGTGGGGAATGATTGTCGCGTTCCCATTCTTCTTCGCGATGTTGTTTACCCCTGTCCCTCTTGCGTGGGGGTTGCTGTTCGTTGCCATCTTTTTCCTGTTCTTTAACACTGGCCCCGCAAACACGATTTTGGCCAACGTCACCCGCCCCGAAATCCGAACCACTGCTTTCGCCATCAACATTCTGATAATCCACGCCCTCGGTGATGCCATTTCACCGGCGATCATTGGCTTTGTTACCGACCGGTCGAGCCTCCAAATCGCGTTTATTGGGGTCTCGATGCTGATACCCGTCAGCGGGGTTCTGTGGATTTGGGGAGCACGTTATCTGGATGAGGACACTCGCAAGGTCGAGGGTGGTTAGCTCAGGCCTGGCTGAAGTTCAGTCTCTCAGCCTGAATCAGCCAGCCGTACACTCGCCACCACGGCCAGGCTATTTGTCCATCGATCCCAAGCGCAAGCACTTCCCGCACAGCGAACCCACTTCCTTGGAGTAACCACAGGGCTTCCCTTTTGGTGAAATGGTGCAGTGTCAGTGGTGCCCCACCATATGCCTGGGGCATCGTGATGTCACCCGCTTGCCCAACCAAAGACTTTGCCGCCTGGCCAAAGACACGCTTCCAACCCAACCCACGAAAGTATCGATTGTGAATGTGCAGAACGAACTGCCCGCCGGGTTTCAAAAGTCGGAAGGCATTCATGATCACCTTTGCGCGGTTCTCTGTTCCGCGAATCATTCCCAGCGTACTGAACAAACACGCGGCGTAGTCGAAACTCGCCGACGGAAGTTCAGAAAGATCGGTCAGATTCGATTTCACGAATGAAGCCGAACCTCTCATCAAGGCTTCGCCCTCACCCCTCGGCCCCCTCTCGTGTTGATCGCCCTCACCCCCCAACCCCCTCTCCCCGGGGGAGAGGGGGAGGAAGAGTCGCGGCGTTTGTCGGTGAGCAAGCCAAGCTCGCTCCTCCTCTCCCTCGGGGAGAGGGGGTTGGGGGGTGAGGGCGGCTTTCTCCTGTGCTTTTGCCAGCATCTCCTCGGACAAATCCACACCCACGCAGTCGTATCCCTTCGCCGCGAAATGAATGCAAAGCCTGCCTGTGCCACAGCCGAGATCGACCAGTCGGCCTGGAACGGGAAACGCTTTCTCACAGAACATTACATCGGCTGCCGCAAGCGGAGAAGACCGCACCTGCTCGTCATAACCGGCAACCATGTCGGCCGCGTGCAAGTAATCCCAGAGTCCGCGGTCAACACCCGGGGGAAGTTGCCAATCGGGAATCGTCATTCGTTCTTGGTCCTTTGTCATTCGATGTGCATACTGTGCAGTGTAGTGCTCTGAAACAGCAGGTGAGGCTCCAAAGAACGAAGAACGGAGGACGAAGGACGTGAACAGCACAGCCATCACCATCCGTGATGTGTCTCTGGGTTACGAAGATTTCCGCTATCGCACACCGATCAAGTTCGGTGGCGTGGCCCTGGATCGTGTGACGTTGTTGAATGTGAACATGGTGGTTGAGGATGGGAGCGGGAAAACCGCCAAGGGATTTGGCTCCATGCCACTCGGGAATGTCTGGGCGTGGCCCACGCGAGAGCGGACCTACGATCAGACTCTCCAGGCGATGAAGCAATTTGCAGGTATCTCCGCGAGTATCTACGGAGGCTGCAAGATTTCTGGTCATCCCATCGAGATCACTCATGAGCTGGAACCAGTTCTGCTCGCCAAGCGGTCTTCCATTGAGTTACCAAAGCCGATGCCCACGCTCGCGAAGTTGGTTGTTGCAAGCCCATTCGATGCTGCGATCCACGATGCCTTTGGCAAACTGCTGGGGTTGAACTGCTACCGCACCTATGGCCCGGAATTCCTCGAACATGATCTCGGCCACTACCTCGGAGCGGAGTTTGCCGGAGAGCAACTTCATAACTATGTTTCGACCCAGCCCAAGCCGCGGATGCCCCTCTATCACCTTGTCGGCGCTCTCGATCCTCTGACTCCCGCAGATGTGAAGAACCCTGTTGGCGATGGATTACCCGAACATCTCGGCGAGTGGATTCTCAGCAATGGCCTGACACACCTCAAAATCAAGCTCAACGGAGACGACCTGGGCTGGGATGTGACTCGGGCGGTTGACGTAAACGTTATCGCTGAAGAAGTACAGCGACAACGGGGTGTCACTCAATGGTGGTACTCGCTCGACTTCAACGAGAGATGCCAGAACGTCGAGTATCTGCTTGAATTCCTCCGACAACTCAAGGCGCGCACTCCATTGGGGTATGAGAGGGTGCAATATGTGGAGCAACCGACAGCTCGCGATCTGAAGGCCAATCCGCAGAACAAAATGCACGAGGCTGCGAAACTCAAGCCAGTTGTCATCGATGAATCGCTGCTCGACCTGGAGAGTATGCAGTTGGCCCGCGAAATGGGTTACACCGGCGTTGCGTTCAAGGCGTGCAAAGGTCAAACGCAGACGGTTCTGCTGGCTGCGGCAGCCCTGAAGTACGGGATGTTCCGTTGTGTGCAGGATCTGAGTTGCCCGGGTGCTTCGCTCATCCAGTCGGCCAGCATCGCGGCTCATATCCCGGGCGTGGCTGCAATCGAAGCGAACAGCCGACAATACTGCCCCGCAGCCAATATCCCCTGGGAAGCTAAATTCCCGGGCGTCTTCACCATCCGCGATGGGACAATGAACACCGCGCTACTCAATGGGCCAGGGCTGGGCTTTGGAATGTGAGATTCATGAATCAGACGGCGCTTCGCGAGAGGGTCATGGGAAAGGCATACCATCAAATCTGTGTAAGGATCTTTTCGATGCTGATCACAATAGTGGAGTATTTCTCCCGAATAGCTCGCAGAATATCACAAAACACCCACCACAGATCACAATTAAGATGATGAGTACGAAAAGGAGCAACCACCAGAAAGGAAGAACCCAATCAGCGGGTTCGGAGTCATTCTGGCGAAGGTTGTTGTGGTTGCTTCGAAGCAGGCAGGCCGCGATCCTCCATACACTCGCCTCACCAGATCACAGATTGTACTACACTGTTATAATAAACGAGCTTAATAATACTTGATTCTCCATACCAGGATTTCCTCAATGTCTAAGACGATTAGCCAGCACCACCACGAAGAAACTGCTCATAGTGAGTCCCATCAAGCCTTCAAAGACTGTCAACCAACGTACATGCCGAGCCGGCAACAAGTCACCGTAATTGATGGTGAGGAATGTGGACCCGCTGAAGTACGCCGCGGAACCGAAATCCGTGATGGGATCCTCCTCGGACGATAAAACCCCGCCAGTTGCCCAGTAAATAACACCGAACCCCAGGACCATGACCACGCTGCTCACAAGCACTCGGAGTGGTCGATATCCAAAGCCGGCACTGATCCAGAACAGGAACATCTCAATCTGCACAAGTAGCGAGAGCTTGAGTTCTCGTGCATGCCACAACCGGGTCGCACACACCTGAAAATCCAGGTTTCTCGATTCATCGAAGTGCCCACACTCCTCATACGCAGCGATTGCTCTTCGATACATCCTGCAGGCGTGTTCCAGGTTTCGGTCGGGGCCAGCCTTTTGCAAAATATCGCCCACTGCATGCAAGGCACTCGCGGCCAAATACCACTCGCGAGCCGTCTCAGCATACTTTGCCGCACGGAGAAAATTTGCTACAGTCTGTCGATCATCGCCTTTTTTTGCCTCTTGGATTGCCAGCGCGTATAACTCCTCGGCTTTGATGGAATCTCGGAGGTATTCGTCATCCTCGTTTGGAACCACCTCCTTTAGAACAGCCGCAGGAGGAACCAACCCGCCATTGGGTCTTGTTGAGTCGGGAATCGTCGGTTCCATTTGCGTTCTCCCATCAAGGAATGAACCAGGAGCGTCTTTATAGCATGTATGCCGGTTTAGCGATCGAGAGGCTGTATACTGAACAAGGAATTCTTCCGCTCAATCGCGCTGAGGTCTCTCTGTGTCACTGCTTGCCTCGCTGAAACTGGCCAAACGGGTGCTGTTCGAGACGGATAAACGACTGCTCTGGAAGCTCATCCACAACATGGGTTTCAAGGGCGCGCTGTCCGTTCACAAACACAAGCAGCGAATGAAACGCGGGCAGGTGTTCCCGCCTTTCCTCTACGTCTCGATCATCAACACGTGCAATTTGCGATGCCAGGGCTGCTGGGTCGATGTGGCCCACAAGCAGCAGACGATTTCGCCAGAAGCGTTCCACAAGTTGGTTCGAGAAGCCCGACAGATGGGCAACGTATTCTTCGGGATCGTCGGTGGCGAACCGTTCATGCACCCGCACCTACTGGACATGCTCGCCGAACACCCGGATTGCTACTTCCAGATATTCACCAACGGCCATTTCATTACCCCGGAACGCGCGAAGCGGATGTGGCAACTGGGGAATATCACGCCTCTGATTTCCGTCGAAGGAACTGAGATT
>DASZJS010000457.1:0-4447 GCA_035947935.1 Gemmata sp.
ATACATTCACCGCAGATGTAGACATCGCCCGGCCCCTCGACGAGTGGCCCGACATCGCGATGCGAGCGGCGACAGAACGAACAGTAAGCATTCCGATTACGACCGGCTGTGCCAGGCGGTTTACGTCCGCCGGTATCACCGGAATTGCGATCCGAAGCCATTGGGCTCCCCGTTCTCACAGTGAGGGTCAGGTGGCAATTGTTATTATTGTTTTACCGTCAGGCAATTCCCGACCTGGATTCCAGGTTCGGGTTGGCCCGTCTTCAAGCTAATCATACAGTCGAGGTCGAGTCGCGCAGCATGGGTTCCGTAGAACAGGTGCAACCCGGACGTTCCGATGGCCCATCCCTGCGGATTCTACATGCGGGGGCGAATAGTAAAGTCAAGCCGGTGAGGACGGGTTGGCCGGCTTCCCGGGATCGGGAGGCGGGGTCGGCTGGTCCGGACCTGGCAAAGGAGCGGGGGTAACCGGCCCAGGGCTTGGCAGAGCCGGCTGGCTCGACGATACCGGAACTGGAGGGGATGCCTTCACTCGTTGGGCCACTCGATCTCGGAGTTTTGCGTATTCCTCTTCGGTAATCTCCCCTTGTTCGTACATCCTGCGAAATTCCGTTAGTTCGCCTGTGGCATCAACTGTGCGAACGACGTTGCCTTTTCGCCAGCGATCCGTCAGGTAAACCAGCAGCGCCCCAGCTAGCAAAGCCAGTGCCAGCCCTGCGGTGCCCCAAATCACCTCCGGGCGGCGTAACGGGTCGTCGCCGCGTCCGCCCAACTGGGCGAACAACCAAAATCCCCCCATGATCGCTCTCTCCCGGTCAGTCAGATTCCAGCTTTCAAGTTGAAAACTGAGAATGGAACCCGCCTGAGAATCGCCGCAACCGCCTGGAACACAGGATAAATGTGAGGAATTGAATGGAACTCAAATCCTTGTATTTAGGATACTAGAACGCTCTCGCCTTGAATTATCTCCAACCCATCCATTCTCCTGCACTTCGCGCAGTTTACCCCATCACCGGGTGTGTGAAAAGACCGAGGAATGCAAGAGTTCGTGAGTGTCCGATGCGGGAGGTGTCCCGATGATATTTGCTCAGACATGGGCGAAAATTGTCGGCTGAATATCGTTTATTCCCTGTGAGGTCGTGATGCGCTTCGCAATGTGTAATTTCTGCAATTGCAACCACAAGGCAAAAATGAGGTGGAAGCCTACTCTCAAGTTCCCTTTCACAACCCCGGCGGATGCAGAATCTGGGCTGCCCACACGGCATCAGCCGCCGGCAGTGAGGGCTCTGGGTCCGAGTCATAAATGAATAGATGATATCCCGCAGCGTCATAGATCCGGTGGATCATGGCTTGGAGATCAAGTGTCGGTTCCACATCGCCAGGGCGAAGTGGGATCGAGATTATCGGGAGTGAGTCGCGAACCAAGAGTGGCCAAAACCCCGCCTGAGGGTCATCACCTGTCCGATTCACGGGGCGGCTGACGATAATATAATAGTCACACGGTTGGAGGCGGTTCCAGAATCTGAACTGCCCACACGGCATCAGCCGCAGGCAACGGCGGCTCCGGGTCCGAATCGTAGATGAACATCCGATAGCGGCCGACATCGTGGATCTGATGGATCATGGCTTGCAGGTCGAGTGTCGGTTCCACATCCCCAGGGCGAAGCGGAATCGGGATTGATGGGAGTGATCCGCGAAGTTGGATCGGCCAAAAGTCCACCTTTGGCCGTGTAGCGGGGCTACTGACAAGTGCGTAATAATCGCATACGGGCATATCCACCCACGGTAAACGCGGCCCACCCCTGAGAAGATCAATCTCGACCAGCCCGACCGCAGTTCGGTTGACCAGCAGCCGTGTCTTCTTCCAGTATTGCTCGCGATCCCCGCTGGGATCTTTGTTCGAGGGGCTGAGCAGTTCCAGCACTGTGACTACTTGTCGCGTCTGCCGGTCACGGATTTCCAGATAGCGTTGTGGAAACTCATCGACACCTGCCGGAACAAACACTGTCGCCGGTGCCGTTATAGTCACACCCTTCGACACTCCCTTTCCCGGCAACCTATCTCCGGGTACCAGGGTAAGGTCTGGTCGGCCGAATGGCCTGCGTTCGTCTGCTGACCACTCGTGAAGAAACAGATGTTCTTCGATCTTAACGAAGTAGCGGGGTTCCACCTGGACACCAATCAACTCGGCGGCAAGAACCATGAACCGAGTGTGAAAGTCTTGCCACACTGCCGGTTGTTCGATGAATGGGTTCATTCCTGGAAACGGCGACGGCATCGGCACCCCCTCCGCGGTTTGGGTTCCTGCCATTCTACCATGCCGAGATGGTTCACCCTTTTCCCAACAAAAGATCCACGACAAAGCATCCGCGCGCATGAGGACCGGGGCCACGGCAGTGGTCGAGGATTGTGGCGTTCTCGCACCCGGCATCTTGTAACGCATCGGCAAGGATCGGCATCCGGTCGAAGGCGCGATCGTCATAAATGCCGCGAGCGAGTTGGATGGCTGTGGAAGTGAGCCAGGCGGGATCGAAGGTTATGGGGCGGAAGGGATTGCCGAAGATGTCATGGAGTAGATGGGAGAGGTCGCGGAGTTCCGAAAGCCAGTTTCGTCGAGCGACCGGATCGCCATCTCCGATATATGTATCGATGGCTGGGTGGGCGTGACCGGACCACGGTATTTCACGGGTAATTGCATAGGCAGCCTGAGTTGCCTTGTGCCTTTGTTGCAATTCCTGCCGCGACAGTTGTGATAATTCGTTCAGCCTGACCAATCCATGTGCTATCGTGGCCTGAAGTGCCCTATCCCGGACGATGCTCAAATCTGTGACGTCAGCTTGACCTTCCATCAATCTTTCAATGTATTCGACCGCTGACCGGCTTCGATCATCCACCATCGCATTCCAGAGCAGGCGACATGATGCGCACCCGAATAATCGAATTTTTCGCCGACCGAATTTCCTCCGATTGACATTATGCTGGCGCTGAAGACATTGGAGCATCTCCTTGGCATTCTCGCTCACCAACCACTCCTCTTCCGTCATAACTTCACCCCAGCTCGTTCTTCTTCACCTCGCCCCCCACAATTGTAACCACAGCACGCCCCGTCACCTTGCAGCCATCAAATGGCGTGTTGCGACTCTTGGACTTGAACGCCGACTTGTCGATGGTCCACTTGGCTTTCGGGTCGATCACAGTTACATCGGCCGGTCGGCCGGGTTGCAGCGTTCCGCGGTCGATACCCAAGACCTTGGCGGGATTCACCGTCATCTTGGCTAGCATTTGCGGCCAGCTCAGGTGGCCGGGTTCAATCAGGTGCGTCACGCACAGCGGCAGGAAGGTTTCCAGCCCGACAATCCCGTTCGGTGCCTGATCCAGTTCCCGCTCCTTTTTCTCCGGAGCGTGCGGGGCGTGGTCGGTTGCCAGAACCGAGAGCGTGCCATCCTTCAAGCCCGCAAGGATTGCATCCACATCCTTCTGCGTTCGCAACGGCGGCGACATTTTGTAATTGCTATCAAATGTCCGAAGACACTCATCGGTTAGCAGGAAGTGATGTGGACAGGCTTCCCCCGAAACGCGAATGCCCTTGGCGATTCCCTGGCGAATCAGGTCCACGCCACCTGCCGTGGCAACGTGCAGAATGTGAACCCGACCACCTGTGAGTTCCGCGAGAACGATGTCGCGGTAGATCATGATGTCCTCGGCCACGGCCGGCATTCCCCGTAGGCCGAGTTGCATGCTCACGAACCCCTCGTTCATCACCCCGCCCTGGGTGAGTTCGAGAATCTCGGCGTGAACCAGGACAGCCCGATCCAGCATCTTGCAGTATTCGAGTGCTCGCCGCATGATCTCGGCCGAATAGACCGGGGAACCATCATCGGTAAACGCCACCGCTCCGCCTTCAACCAGCCCGCCGAGTTCCGCCAGTTCTTTCCCCTCGCGATTCTTGGTCACCGCCCCGATGGGGAAGACATTACAAAACCCCGCACGCTGGGCTTGGTGGACAACGAACTCCGCCGCCGCCCGGATATCCAGGGGCGGCTCGGTATTCGGCATGCAGGCAACCGAGGTGACACCGCCAGCAACCGCGGCCGCCGTGCCGGTTCGGATCGTCTCATCTTCTTCCCGGCCTGGTTCCCTCAAGTGAACGTGCATATCGATGAGCCCGGGCGAGATAATCATCCCGGTGCAGTCGATGGCGTAGCCAGGGGTCACGGTCAAGCCCGGCTGCGAACCGGTGCCGACGATTAAGCCGTTGTTTAGCCATAGATCGGTGACGGTGTCCAAGTTGCGGGACGGGTCGATCACACGTCCATTGCGCAGAAGCAGAGGAGGAGTCATGGGAGTCTCAGTCTTCCAATCGTCGAGTTGCACGTAGTCAAGTCAAATAGGTGTGACCGGCAGAGTGATCGAGAAAACAAAGGGGAAAACGAAGGAATAAAGTAAA
>DASZJS010000458.1:0-5039 GCA_035947935.1 Gemmata sp.
ATGGGAGTCGAAGTCCGGAAGGGCAGAACTTACTTTTACGAGCAGAAGCGGATCAAGGGGTTGCTTCTGAAGAGATTACCGTGGAGCGTTGAGCCCTGAGGCCGCGGAAATGCATCGGGAGTTGATTGCGGAGAGGAAGAAGCAACGAGAGCAAGCACGGCTGAAAGTTCGTCAGTTAGCCGAGTCTGCTGATGCTGTCCTTGAAGCCGGGGAAGATTTCAACGCGCTCGCTGATAGCGTGTTTCAGGTAACAATGTGTTTGGAAGGCTACTCGCTTCACAACAGGAGCGAGTGGAGACGAAAGCGAGGGGGTTCAATGGCGCGGTCGCAAATAGTCGAATTGGAGAAAAAGGTACAGGCGTTGCGTGATGAAGTCGCGGAGCGGACGAGAGACCCAATCATCATACCCGTTTCGCATAGCTCAAAAATCCAGAAGATCCTGGACCGAGCATCGAAAGGGGATGCAGAGGTACTCCCCGAAGTACGGGAGTTACTGGAAGACAAGGGACTCGTTGCGTCGTGGGGGGCGGTCGGAGGTATCGCCCAGAAGGCGATTATCCAACTGGCAGCAAACAGGGATTTAACTGTTCGAGAAGCGATGAGCAGGAAGTTCACGGAGTATTTGGAGAACCTCCTGGCCGATGTCGGACCCAACCTGACTCGGGTATCGAGGGGTTTTACGATTGACAGAACGC
Source organism: Gemmata sp. (assembly GCA_035947935.1). Classification (GTDB taxonomy): domain Bacteria; phylum Planctomycetota; class Planctomycetia; order Gemmatales; family Gemmataceae; genus Gemmata. The sequence continues at coordinate 696 of DASZJS010000458.1, forward strand.
TCAGCGTTCCTTTCCTCTCTTGCCTTGCGCGGCGAGAATAGGAAATCATCAAGGTTGGGTGTAAAGAACTGGCGGAGTAAGTTTTGTGCTTTCGGCCCGATAGCGATGATACGGGTTTTACCCCTGTGGATGGTTTTGTGATGTGGTGGCTTATAGAGCCAGATCGCCCCGCCTGTGTCAGTGTCGCAGCGACGGATCGCGCACGCTTCTCCAGGCCGGCATCCGGTCAAGCGTTGTAGTTCGATAAGTCCCTGGACGTGTCGGCTCAGATGGGAGAGCGTTGTATCGACTACGGCATCATCAACTGGTCCGACGGGTTTGGTTTCACGTGCTTTTGTCCGACCTCGCTGTAGACCAGAGACCACGGAAAGTGCTTGATAGGTTGAGGGTGGTATGAGTTCTTCACCAACCGCCCATTTGAACACCCGGCGGACTTTCCCGATGCGCTGGTTGATAAATCCCCGAGACCAGCCCGCAGCAATGAATTTCTGACGAACAGTTTTCAAGGCCAGCGGGCCGAAGTCTGCGGCTGGTGTGTCTCCGTAGAATTCGCGGACATGCCGGGAAATTCGTTTGAATTCCGCAAACTCATCGGTGATAGACCCGTCAGCCCGGCGGTAGTGTTGCTCGGCGTGTTCGATGAAGGCCAGCATCAGTTCGTTGATGCTCACGCCATCGCGTTTGGCTTCGGGAGATCGTAGCGGCGATGCTTCGATTTCCATTTGGAGTTGAGCGAATGCTTTGCGGGATTCTGGCGAATTGTAGGGTCCGAGTAGTAACTTCTGGAGATGTGCCCCTGTCGAATCGGTCCACGCGGCGCGAGCGCGGCCGGTCGCCTTGTGAAATAGATAGGAGGGGTGGGTTTACGGGATCGAGTCATCAGGCGGGTTCCTCCGGCGATTCTTTGGAACGATTCCAAAGAATCCATCGCTAGGAAGCCGCGCCCAGTGCATCCCGGGGTAAGCGTAAAACGCTTCGGCCAAAGTGGTTATGTCGAGAGCGGGCGATGGGATTTGAACCCACAACAGCTAGCTTGGAAGGCTAGCGCTCTACCGTTGAGCTACACCCGCATGTTCTGAAGGATGACACAGATCAGTTCTACCTCATTCGCCTTTTCAGTCTCAGTGTCGCCCTTCGTCTTACCTTCGTCCTTCCAGTGGGTAGGGAGGGATTCGAACCCCCGAACTCCGAAGAGGCCAGATTTACAGTCTGGTGCAATTGACCGCTCTGCCACCTACCCGTGAATAGTTTGCTGTTGTTCGGTGGATGTCTCATCCTCGACTTCGCTCACTACCCATTCCTGTTGTATCATTCAACCTGATTTTTGGGAAGCTCGCGGAGGGATTTGAACCCACGACCTGCGGTTTACAAAACCGCTGCTCTACCACTGAGCTACACGAGCGGGACACCTTATTTACCTTGCAATTCTTGCGCATCTCAATTTTTCGCTTATCATATCACTACACCCGTTACTACACCCGAGCGGCGTGTTACAAGAGTTCCTCCCAAAACCGAGAAACCCCATGAAAAGCAAGGTGAAGTCCAAGAAACCATACCCTGACTTCCCTCTCTTTCTACACCAGACAGGCCAATGGGCCAAGAAGGTTCGCGGCAAACTGTTCTACTTCGGCAAAGACCCCGATGCTGCCCTGAAGAAATGGCTTGATGAGAAAGACGACCTGAAGGCAAAGCGTACACCCCGCGCCCGAGGCGATGGGCTCACAGTCAGGGTTCTCGCAAACGCATTTCTGAACGCGAAGACTTCCTTGCTCAACTCCGACGAGTTATCCCCACGGACCTGGCGGGACTACTACGCCACTTGCGAAACGCTCGTTGAGGTGTTCGGCAAGGAACAGCCCGTCTCAATGTTGAATGGTGCCGACTTCGAGCGGCTGAGAACCAAACTGGCGACGACCCGAGGGGCGGTTGCCCTGGGGAATGAGATCCAGCGAGTACGGTCGATTTTCGGCTACGCCTGGGATGAAACTCTGATCGACAAGCCCGTGCGGTTTGGAGCGTCGTTCAAGAAACCATCCAGGAAGGCGATTCGGAAAGCTCGCAACGAGCGGGGTAGCCGGATGGTGGAAGCCGAAGACTTGCGGAAGCTCATCGACACCGCTGATGGCTCGATGAAGGCGATGATCCTCTTGGCGATCAACTGCGGGTTCGGCCAGAGCGACATTTCCGAGCTACCCAAGTCTGCGATCGACCTCAAAAGCGGATGGTGCAACTTCCCCCGGCCGAAGACTGAGATCGTCCGTCGTTGCCCGCTGTGGCCCGAAACGGTCGATGCCCTCAAGGTGGCGATCGCTGCGCGGCCAAAAGCAAAGTCGCCAGTTGATGATCGTCTGGCGTTCCTCACTCGGTTCGGTGTGGCATGGGTCCGGATGAACGCACACGAGAACAAACCATCGGTGCCGATTGATTCCGTTGGGCTGGAGTTCGGGAAGCTGGTGAAGGCAACCGGGATACCTCGATGCACCTTCTACGATCTTCGCCACGTTCACCGAACCAAAGCCGATGGAGCCAAGGATCAGCCCGCGGCTGACTTCATCATGGGCCACGTTCCCGCAGGGATGGCATCAAACTATCGACACGAGATTGCGGATGAGCGGCTACAGGCTGTGGTGAAGGTGGTGAGGGAATGGTTGTGGCCGATAGGTTGACGGCTGAACAGTTCAAGGATAATCTTGTTCAGTGTCCAGGCGTGGGAGTCATGCCCCACGAAAGCTTCGGGGTGAATGGTCGGGCTAGTTCCTCCCTGCCATTCACTCCGGGGTTGACCTGGCTCAAAGGAACTCAACTCATGACTGACCAACTTCGCGAAACCGCTCACGCTTATCTTCGGCGCTACGATCATTACATCTGCGCTCACGTCTCACTCATTGAGCAAAAAAAACAAGAACGCGAAGACAGAGAAAAACGTGAGGTGAGAGGAGCATCCATTGGAAGATATGAAGGAAACCAATGGGTTACCTGGGCTGACCCGCCTACGGATTGGACAGCACATGAGGAGCAAATCGAGTGGCATCGCCAAGAGACTTTGCGACTGGGTTATTCTCTCGCGGGCTTACTTGAAGTGGAGGGAAGGCACGATCTTGCGATCATGGCGCAGAAGAGTAACAAGTACGTTCAAAGTCGGCAGTTTCAGAATTTCCAAAACATGATGCTCCTCGTCGATGCCGAACTCAGCCTGTTCCTTTGCTTTGATGAGCAACCGAGTCAAGAGATCGATCTTCCGCACAAGAAGCAGAGCAACAGCACACCCGCGGCAAAGAGAAAGAAAAACATCCAAGGCCTCATGATGAGATTGTTGAGCGCGCGGCCCGAGACGATCGATTGGGATTCTGAAGACTGGGCTTCTGAACTCGGTTGCACATCGGCTGCCGTCCGACAAACAGATGCGTGGAAGAAATACATTCCATCCCTGAGAAGGATGAGGCAGTTTACCCCCGATCAAATCATCGAAATCTTTGGCACGATTAAACAATCATTGGTCTAGTTCCTTACGCGGAAAATTTTTCACGACATTTACGCAAAGGCTGGTAGCTGAAAGGTTACCAGCCTTATTCATTTCCCGCGTAAGCAGATTTTGCTTACGTACGCGGCCTGGGGTAAAGGAGCAAATTTATGCCCCAACCCCACAACGATCTGACAGACCCACTCCACAGCGACCCACCATTCCTCTTTCTGGCGTTGCTCTCCGCTCGGAAGAGTGGCGATCAGATGCTTGAATCACTTGCCCGTGGCTGGCTGGCAGAGATCGGCATTCGCGTTGTCTTTGATGATCCGCTGGATTCTCCGGGTGGACGAAAGGCGGTTCCAAATGGCCGCTGAACCGCCACTCCACACCGTTGTGGATGCTGCACGCCTTCTCGCCATCAGTGAGGATGCGGTACTTGCTCACATTCGCTCTCACCGGTTGCTCGCGGTCAACGTGGGTCTGGGTGAACATCGTCCGAGGTGGAGAATCACAGCGGACGCAATCAGCCAGTTCCTTGAGGCGCGAACCGCGCAGAAGCCATCGGAGCAAAAGATACGTCGCCCGAAGCGGCAGACCGTGGGAGTCGAGTTCTTTTGAAGTGACCCAATAGAAACGCCAAAACCACGGGCGGCAACCGTGGTAGTGGCTTTGATCGCACCTGGAAAGTGAGGATCGAGTGTCATGGTAGCTAGTCCACCAAAGCCGGTCAACAACACCAAACGCGATTTCGCACTTCCCAAAGAGCAGAGGGTGTGCCACTAGATTCCTGAATTACTCACGTTGCCAGGGTCCAGTAGGTTTCCCAGAGGGTGCTGTGGCTCAATCCGACCAACGCTGCCATATTTTCGGCGTTTCGCTCG
>DASZJS010000459.1:0-16674 GCA_035947935.1 Gemmata sp.
TTTTGTTGGGTTCCTGGCCCTTCCATTCGGAAACGGACTGGTGGCGAAGGAAATGAATGTCGCTGCCTTCTTCATGCTCGCGGTGCTATCGAGTGAAGTGTTTGGAGTGGTGTTGGCCGGGTATGCCTCCGCGAGCAAGTGGTCGCTGTTTGGTGGAGTGCGCGAGGCGGCTCAGGTCATCAGCTACGAAGTGCCGCGGTCCATGTGCGTCGTGATTCCCGTGTGCATAACCGGGACATTGAATCTCAACACTATCGGGAATCAACAAGCCGGGTTTGTGTGGAACTGGAATCTCTTTCACGATCCATTCACGTTTGTTGCGTTCTTCATCTTTTTTGTAACGGCGACTGCCAGTTGCAAGCGTGCCCCGTTCGATCTTGCCGAGGCGGAAAGCGAACTCGTTGCCGGGTTCCACACGGAGTATAGCGGCTTCCGATGGTCGATCTTCTTCCTCGCGGAATATGGCAGCATGTTCGCAGTGAGCGGCCTGGCATCGCTGTTGTTCCTGGGCGGCTGGCACATTGGCATCCTGCCGTCCGAGGCAACGGGTATGTTTGGGTTCTGGTGGGGAAATCTCTTGAACGTGGGTGTTTTCATCGGTAAGTGTTGGTGTCTGGTATTGGTGATGATGTGGATACGATGGTCTCTCCCACGATTGCGTATCGATCAGGTGATGGAAACCTGCTTGCAATACTTCCTGCCGATTAGTTGTGTGTTGCTTCTGGGTGTCTGTGTGTGGCAACTGATGATCCCCGCATCCATTGGCCTCGTGGTGAAGTACGTGCTGACATTCGGGTCGTTTGGATTCATCTTGGTGGTGTTCGCGAGCCTGTTCCGAGCGACACCACCGGCACCGCGGGGACAACTACCCGGAGCGTGGGACACCCGCCCGGCATCAGTAGCAACGAAATAAGTTCTTGGTGAGCCGGGAGCGTGAGCGACGGTTGTTAATAACGAGCCGGAAGCGTAAGCGACGGTCTTATCTAGCCCCGTCGCTCACGCTTCCGGCTCGTCAGAAAATCACGCTCCCGGCTCGCCTCAAAATCGGAGTTACCCACCGACGATGTCCCTCCCCATCGCCCTGTTCGCCATCGTGGCGACCATCACTGCCGTATCCGCCCTCGGGGTCTTACTGTCCCGCGACATTGTCCGGATGGCAGTCTGGTTGCTATTTACCCTCATCGGTGTCTCGCTCACGTATTTCCTGCTCGGTGCCGAGTTTGTTGGCGCAGCGCAGCTCATCGTCTACGTTGGAGGAACGCTGGTTCTCGTCGTGTTTGGTGTAATGCTCACCGCTCATAGACCGCTACGTGAACTCCGTACCCGACCGGCCGAGTGGGCAGTCGGTGGAGTTTTGGGGCTAGTGTTGTTTGGATTGTTAATAGACGTGTCATTCCGAATTGCGCTTCCACCCACTCCAAGTGATGACCATCTTCCGGGGACTGCTCCGCTCGGACTTAGCTTCTTGGGAGTCGTGGAAACAACCCCAAGATCCTCACTCAGCGGCGTTCCATCTGGAACCATTCTCCCGCGCACTCCCGTTGCCTATCTATTGCCGTTCGAGATCATCTCGGTGCATTTGCTCGTGGTGCTAATCGGTGCCGCCTATCTGGCACGAGCGAAGAGAAGGAGACAGGAACAGGTCAAAAACATATCTGGCGAACCGTCGGCGTGAGTCTGATACAACCCATTGTGTGACCTCACAGGCCATCGCACTAGCGAGGGGAAAACGCTGTCCCTCGCTGGTGCGATGGCCTGTGGGTCACACAACGGGTTGTTAGTTTGGCGTCCGAGAAAGCTTATATGTGGCCCTGGTCATGTGTGGTGTCCACTTTGGCGCGATTGTCCGACCGCGCATCAAGCCGCTCGATCACGACGGCGAGTTGTCCGACTGCGGTGCAGAGAAGGGCAACGACGGCCAGCAGAAGGAGTGCCAGGATCATTTCCATCCGGGTCGGGCCAAGGGATGGCAAGTACATGGTCCCGGCCACAAAGGTGAACACACCGACGATCGCGAGAACTGACTGGATGACCGACGCCCCGAACACGTCCGGACCCATTCGGGTAAGAAACAATCGACGCAGTAGTGTCATGGTAAAGATCTCCGCAGGGGGAAAGAAACGAACTGCCGATCTCGTCGCTTATGCGACGACCGTCACTCGCATTCGTTTCGCCATCCCCTGCAATTTCAATCGTCACTTCCTGCTCTTTGGGTGGTGGAAGGGGAGCCAGGCTCCATTTTCCTTGCTGCTAGCCACGCTCTGCGTGATGAACAACATTCCCTCAACCCCATCGTAGATGTTGGGGTAGATCGTGTTTACCGTCTCGAACTTCGAGCCGCTGGCTCGCTTCACGATTGCATCGTAAGTCGTGTTGTAAATGTTCGCGAATGCCTCGAAAAACGCTTCCGGATGGCCGCTCGGCAACCGACTGCTTGCTCCTGCCAGTGATCCGAGGTATGGACCGCCGTTTCGCGTGTAAATCTTGTGCGGCTCACCATTCTTTCGGACGATCAACTTGTTCGGCTCCTCCTGGTGCCACTCAATCGCCGCCTTGGTCCCATCAATTTCGATGGACAGATCGTTCTCGCGGCCGTGACTGATTTGCGATGCGGTCACCGTGCCGAACGCTCCGTTCTCGTATCGCACCAAAGCGGTGCCATAGTCATCGAGCGAGCGACCGCCCTCGAACACCTTCAGCGTGCAGGCAATCTCCTTGGGCAGGAGACCAGTGATGTATCGGCCGAGGTTGTAAGCGTGCGTGCCGATGTCGCCAAAGCATCCGGCTGCACCGGATTGTTTGGGGTCTGTCCGCCACTTGGCCTGCTTCTGATCGGACGATTCGAGCCGGGTACGGAGCCACCCCTGGATATAGCAGGATCGAATGGCGTTGATCTCACCCAGTTCGCCGCTCAACACCATCTCGCGGGCCTGTCGTACCAAGGGATAACCTGTGTAGTTGTGGGTTACAGCGAAAACAACGCCACTCTTTTCGACCACTTTGAGGAGTTCCTCGGCCTGGGCCAGATCGAATGTCATGGGCTTGTCGCAAATGACGTTGTAGCCGGCCTCGACAAAAGTCTTGGCGATCTCGAAGTGCGTATGGTTAGGCGTGGCAACGGAGACGAAATCGACCGGGTCCGAACGCTTCTTCTCGGCAACAGCCATTTCCTTGTAAGAACCGTATGCCCGGTCGGCGGGGATGTCGTAATCGGCTGCGGATGCCTTGGCCTTGGCGGGATCGGACGAGAGAGCCCCGGCAACGAGGCTCGCCCGGTTATCGAGTACGGCAGCAGTGGCATGCACGCGGCCAATGAAGGCTCCTTGGCCGCCACCAATGAGACCCATTCGGAGCTTGCGGTTGAGTGGTGCGTTAGTCGGCACGAGTGAACTCCCTGGGAGAAGGGGGAACGGGAAGCGTGCCGAAATTGTAAGGCCAAAGGGATTAGTGTTCAGGGTTCAGCTTCGCAGTTTTCAGTTTTCAGTTAAACCCTTCAAACACCGCATGCGATGTTTCATGTCTTTACTGAAAACTGAACACTGAACACTGAACACTGCGAAACTGAAACTGAACACTGTCGAAGCCACCTACCGCTCCTTTTCGACCACTTTGATGAGTATATCTATATAATTCGAGTCCCCCTCGTTCGGTATCACCTCCACTGCTGCCCTTTGAAACCCAGCTTTTTCCAGCCTCATGCGGGCTTTCTCCAATTCCGGATATTCCAACACCTGCCCGGGGAGGAAATTGACCATCTTCATGATCTTCCCGTCGGTAGTCCTTTCGTTCCCTTCAATCTTGATTAAGCGAATCCGGACAGGACCTTTCGACTCGGCTGGAGAGGTAGTTCCGAGTTGCTTCATCCGCTCCGCCTGCTTCGCCGCCTTTTGTTGGATTGCCTTGAGCAATTCCTGCTCCTTCTTCTCCATCTGCGCCTTCTGCACTCGGAGTGCTTCCAGTTCATCGAGCATCTGATCGAGAGACTTCTCCTTCACTGGTTGTGACATTGGACTTGATGGAATCGCCAGTGGAGGGGACGGTGCAGGGATGGTAGGGACAATCGGAGTTGGGGTTTGCGTCCGAGGGATGGTAGGGACAATCGGAGTTGGAGTTGGAGTCGAAGGGAGTTGTGTGTACCCGTGACTCCCAACCAACACCACCAGAACGAGAGCAAACAGTGTGCGAATAGTCATGACCACCTCCTGAAAAGGGCTGGCAGAATACTTGCAAGGGAGAGAGATGGTCAAGAGCAACGGACAACTAGAAAGGACTGCGGAATATATCAAAACACGCCACTCATCCGCAGGATGACCACTACCACAATTCCGGTGAGAAGCGGAACCGCGACCCGCTTTGCCAGGGTGAACGAATTGGTTCCCGTCAGCGTCGCGCACATCATCGCTACCGCCGAAACTGGCGACATGGTTCGTCCTGCCGCACTGCCCAGCGATACCATCGCGCCAACCGATGTTGGGTCCAGTCCCAGTGCAACCGCCGGGTCGTGAAAGAACCCGTAGAGGCTCTGCGTGCTGGCCATTCCCGAACCGCAGAGCGCAGCAAACGCCAGAGGCACGAACGCCGCGAATGGCTGCATGAGTTGTGGGGTCGCGGCGATCCACTCACCCAGCGACCGAGCCAGCCCTGCTGCCTCGATTGACTTTCCAAAGCAATTGGCAATCACGATCAGACTGACGATATGCGTGAAGCCATATCCCGCGCCCTCGAAGAATTGCTTCACACAGTCGCGCGATCGGGAAGGAGACACAGTTGCCGCGACAGCTACACCGATCAGCATGGCCAGACCAATGAGCCGTGTGTTGTAAGACGGATCTTTACTGCCAGCCTCTGACGCAACGACCCATTGAGCTGGAATCTTGATTTGATCCAGAGGTGGCCCAGCCGCAAACAGCAATCCGAGTGGAACGAGTGGAACCAGGGCTTTCAGAAGGTTGATGCGCGTTTCTGGCGGAGCCTCCGCCAACACGAGAGATGGGGGCTGTCCTTCGTTTGCTTTCACGGCAGGTGGTACAAGTTTGTCCGCTCGACTCTTCCGCTCCCACCAGATACTCAGCACCCAGAACAACAGCATCGAGATCGCCAGTTGCGTGAAAACCAGTGGTGGAAGGTACTCTCTGGCCTGGGTCGTCGGTGAGACATCCGTCTTGCTGTACACCGTGAGCAGTTCTGGCGCTCCGGGGTTCAGCAGTTCCCCACCAACCGATGCGCCCAATAGCAAGCAAGCACCGGCAGTGGCCATCGAATACCCGGCCGCACGCATCAAAGGGATGACGACAGGGCCAATGCAAACGGCGGTGCTCGTCTGACTGATGACGGGAATGTTCACCAGGAAACCCACTCCGATCACTCCCGGAACAAGTAACCACCGAACGTGGCGCAGCGGCTTCACCAGGAGCAGAACGAGGTGCCGTTCGCATCCGGTATGCCGGAGGACATACGCGAACCCCATTGCGGAGCAGATGGGAACAACGAACTTCTCGTTCGAGAAGGTCGCGAGGAACTCGCGAACAACCAACGCCAGCGCCCGGAAGCGATCGTGAGGCTCGGCGTTCAAACCTGTCACGATGGAAATGGCAATCGCGGCGATGAGCAACACCAGCCGCACATCCCAACCTCTCACAACCATGCAAATAGCCGCGACCACAATTGCAACGGAAGCGATGGCCCCGAACTCCATGCGAATATCTCCGAGTTGGCCGTCTGTGCCGGGTGTGCGAACCGGGGAAAATAAGCCGCGTTCGCCGCGTGGATGCGTTTTCCTGTGCAATAGGGCCGTGGGAAAAGAGTTTTCCGCAAAGAGGGCTGATGTCAACTCCCTCAGACCGGATTTGCAGGAATACTGGAGATGATTGAAACGCGAGTGAGGGAAAGTTATGCAGAACGATGCGAAACTTGGCTTACTTGCAGGTGTACTTGGCGTGATCGTCGCGGCAACGATCCCTGTCAAGTCCCCGGCATCATTAGGAACCGCCAGCGGTTCCGCCTCAGCAACTTCATCCCAATCTTCCCCAAAGAGTGATGGGAAACCCACTACTCCGAAGAGTACCGATGGACGCGCGAATGAAGCCGCTGCGCCGGCAGTCCTGCCTGCGGATTTGGGCACAACACCGGTAGCGCGGACGAAAAAGGATGTGGAAGCGACAACTACCGGCCGGACCCAGCGGGACGATGAGGAGCCGTGAGAATCGCGGGTGGAAATCGGAACTTCCGGGAACGGGATCGCCAAGGGCGATCCCGTTTTGCTTTATTCCCTTGATTTCCTTGAGCGCCCTGCCAGTTACGCCCAGCTCAATTATCGAATTCGCGGAAAATGCGATCGAACTGCTCGGCAATCCGACAGAACACCTCAAGGAGAGCGGGATCGAAATGACCGGGTGAGTTCTCGGTCATCGTCATCACCGTTGTGGTGTGCGACAGGCCAGGCTTGTAAACCCTCTTGCTTCTCAAGGCATCGTACACATCGGCCAGCGCCAGCAATCGGGCAGCCAGAGGAATCCGATCGCCAGCCAGCCGATCGGGATAGCCAGTTCCATCCCAGCGCTCATGATGGCTTCGAGCAATGTCGATCGCCATGTGCAGAAACCCGGTGGCAAACGGATGCTGACGGGCAACCTCTCGGAGCGTATCCGCTCCGATTGTGGTGTGGGCCTGCATGTGCAACCGTTCGCTCGGTTCGAGTGGGCCGGGCTTGTTCAGGATGTGGTCCGGAAGGGCTGCCTTCCCAATATCGTGCAACGGGGCACAATCCTCAAGGGTACGGATGAAGTTTGCATCCAGTAATGGCGCGAACGCAGGTGCCGTTGCGGCTTCCTCGGCCAAAACCCGACAATACCGCTGAAGTCGAAGCAAGTGCGAACCCGTCTCCGCGGATCGATGTTCGACCAACTTCGCCAAAGCCAGCACCAGACCATTCCGTGCCCGGATCAGTTCTCCATCCCGAGCCTCGACCGTCTGTTCCAGTTCGGCGTTCAGCGCCAGAAGCTCGCGGTTCAGTACATCGGAGCGGTCCTGGGCATCTTTCAATCGAAGCGAAGCCTTCACCCGGGCGCGGAGTTGCACCATGCTGAACGGCTTGGTCAGAAAATCATCGGCGCCGGCCAGCAAAATGCGCGACAATTCATCCCCATTGGCCGTGCCAGAAAACATCACAACCTTCAAATGCGAACTGGGAGGTCGCTGGCGAAGCCGCCGAAGCACTTCTTCCCCGCTGAACCCGGGCAAATCCACATCGAGCAAGACGAGGTCGTAAGCGTGCTTCGCGGCCAGAGCAACCGCGTCCGGCCCAGCTCCGGCCTCATCGCAAGTAAACCCCTCCGCAACCAATGCCACCCGACACAGCCGTCGGATATCTGGCTGGTCGTCCACGATCAACACCCGGTTCGGGGCGACATCCGTGGTCAGATGACCCACCGCCGCGACCTTTGCTGCAAGTTCCGGACTACCGGCAAGACGGAGAGAATTGTGTGGAGCGGGGATTGATGTGGGATCGGAGGGACCGCGACCCGCGCCGCGGTCCATCGGCTGGGGTAAGTAGGGAAGGAGCGCCCGCATGACTGCTTCGGCATTCTGATAGCGAAGAGCCGGATCGACAGCCATCATCCGACTCAGGACAGCATCCAGCCCGGCAGGCACATCGGACCGGATTGCCCGAGCCGAGGGGGGCACCGCAGCGAATACCGGCAGATCGGTAAAGGGAACTTGCCCCGTAACCGCATAGAACAGGGTGGCCCCAAGGCCGAATACATCCGCACGGGCATCCGCCGTGTGTGCATTGCGGGCCTGTTCGGGTGCCATGTAACCAACCGTCCCGAGCTGGGCACCCGTCCGGGTCAGACGTTCTTCACCGGGAAGCCGCGCCAGTCCAAAATCGAGTAACTTCGCCTGCCCATCCGATGCGACAATCACATTGCTCGGTTTGATGTCCCGGTGGACGAGCCCATGTCGATGAGCTTCGATCAGGGCATCGGCCACCTGGTGAGCAATGTGACACGCAAACCCAACGGGGAGCGCGGCGTCGGCCGCAGCGCGTTCGAGGTCGACCCCCGGCACCAACTCCATGACGAAATATGGAATCGCGGGAGAATCCGGCCCAACAGCTGGTTCTTCTCCGGCATCGATTGCCGCAACAATATTCGGGTGCTTCAGCCGACCAACGGCTCGCGCTTCCTGGAAAAATCGTGCGAGAGTTCGCGTGCTTTGGTCGGGAGTTGGGTGAAGTGCCTTGATGGCAACCGGAGTGCGGAGTTGGCGGTGTTCGCCGCGGTATACCACGCCCATCCCACCAGCCCCAACTCGATCGAGAATCCGGTAATTCCCCAAAACCAACCCATGCAAGCGGCCAACCTTGATGCGGGCTGCCTGATAATCGGTCAATAACCGGCACACAACCAGTCCATCCAGAAGGCGGATATCGTCCGTCTCCCGATCGATCAGTTGGCGGTTGGCCCCAGTCAGGGCATCGTATTCATCGGCTGGAATTACGCCGGAAGCCACGAGCCGCGAGAGAAGCGCCGACCCGGAGGCGTTCGCAGGCGAAACGGATGCCTTGAGATGAGGATCGGACAAAGTTGATCGGAAAACAGAGATTCCCACGGCTCACTTACTCCGTGTACGGCCGGCGGCAATCCCTTGCGGGTCACATGGCCCAGAGTCTCTTCGGGTCGCCATGCGTCCGTCACGGGCGAGCAATTCAGAATTCCCGTCACGATTGTAAATCAATTCTAACCAGACAAAAGCCAGCGTTGGGGAAAAAACCGCAATCCGATCCCAAAGAACTGTCAAAGTTTCAGTCATCGCCCGAGATTTCAGGTTGGTCATTAGTCCATGGTCTTTAGTCCACGGTCCTAATCGTTTGAGAAAACGCGTTTGAGAGCGCTGCGCTCACCTTCACTCCGCTCATGCTGTGCGTTCCATCGCTCCGCTCTTGCACGTTTTGCTCCGTCAGCTTCACGCACGAAAGACAAAGGCAAAGGACTATGGACCAATTACCATGGACTAATGACCAATTACCGTAGTTTCATTTGCTTGAGCAGATCGTCAATCCATGTCTTGGAAGCATCGGTAAGGGGAACATCGGGTGGGGGTGAGCCTTTGTAATCGACGAGGGTTCCGAACCCGCCCAGGTCATAGGCCCGACCAAACGCAGCCTGAAGATCGAGAAGAGCATCCCGATCGTCCGGAGCGAGTGGCAGTTTGAACTTGGGTAAGCGTTTCTGGATGGTTGCCGTGTAGATTTCGTACCGATCGGGTGCCGTGGCTCGCGTCACGGAAACGGCATGGTCGAACTCCGGGAGTCCATCCCGAGAGTAAGTCAGAGTCGGCTTGCCCTGAAGAACGAGGTCGATCTCGACGATCCCCGCCTTCTGTTGCACGGCTTCCTTCCGTTTGTCGAGATAGGCCTGCCGACCTGCCTGGGTGGTTTTGTTGGCGGGGCTGACCACCTCAAGCAAGGTGACCAGCCTGTTGTCCGTGCGGGTGCGGATCTCGATGAACTCCTCGGTATATTCCTCGCGGATGATCGAGGTAAACAGCGGCATCTCGGAAACGTATGTCCGGTTGCCAACCCGGGCGCGATAGCGATCGACGAGCCCGGGCAAAAGAATTTGGTACAAGCAGGCCAGTAATTGGTGCTGAAACGCCGGCCACAGTTTGGGGTGTTCCAGATAGGGGTCCATCCCAGGGAATGGGCTGGGCATAGAAGAGGTCTCCAGCTCCCGAGCGCCCCGGTTCCGGACGGGGCAACAGCACGATGCAGATCGCAGGCGTCTTTATATCCAACGGGCTCGGGATGAGTTGGGTGTGTCCGCACATTGTAACGGATATGCCGGTCGGATGAGAAGGGCTCTGAAGCAGAAGTTGGGGCCATGAGACCACCAAGCAACAGAGATAGGCTGTTACCACTGGGGTTCATCGCGCCTTTGCCGCGACATCAAATATACGATTCCGCGCGAACGGCCTTACTCGCCATCGAGGCCAACATCTACTGGGGGAAAATCCTTCTGCTTCACAAGAAATTCTTCGGGATCAGACTCTTCGTGCGCAAAAACAACTCAACAAGCCTGTGCTATAGTCCATCATAACAAGCCTCCGACTGGAACCTCCGACCGCGCTCGCCCATGCGGCTCGCCTTTTTCGCGGTTCAGACGCTCGCCCCGCAATGCCCAGCGCATTCCCACGAACGCGCCTCCTTGCCGGCAATCCTTTCTCGGAGGCATCGCTCAACACCGCCCCCCGACCAACCCGGTCGTTGCCCGGTGTTTTATCTCGGGCAATTCCCCATGTCGATAACTCGTCCCTTTCGATGCGGTGGACAGGTTTTCTGGCCTGCGGTTCTCCTTCTCATTTGCTCGGAGAGCGCTTCGGCACTCGATCCCGACCGCGCTGCCACGCAGTACGCCTTGCGAGTCTGGCAGGCGGAACAGGGACTGCCGCACAACTCCGTCATCGCAATTGCCCAAACTCCCGATGGTTATCTTTGGTGTGGAACCGAAAGAGGTTTAACCCGCTTCGATGGAAATAGTTTTACACTCTTCGATCGCTCGAACACTCCCGCCATCCAAAACAACACCATCCACGCCCTCTTGACCGACCGCGCTGGCCGACTCTGGATTGGCACGGGTGGGGGCGGTCTGGTTCGATTGGAGAGTGGGACATTCACCCAATTCTCCACCGCGAATGGCCTGATTGGGAACACGATCCTGTGTCTTGCCGAGGATAAGGCAGGGACTCTCTGGATCGGAACGAGCCAGGGTTTGAGCCATTTCGTCGAGGGACAGTTTACCAACCTCACCGTAACCGATGGGCTACCGAGCAACTATTGTCGAGACATCTGTGAGGATGAAGCCGGACAGATGTGGGTTGGCACCGGAAAGGGTCTGACCCGCATGAGCGAAGGGAACTTCAAGACGTACACCATCCAGGATGGTCTCGCCAGCGACAGCATCCAACTCATCCGCACGAGCAAGGAAGGAGGTCTCTGGATCGGCACCGCCGGGGGAGGGTTGAGTCGCTGGAAAGAGGGACGGTTCACGAATTATGGACCGGCCGAAGGACTTTCGAATGGATTCGTCCGGGCACTCCGCGAGGACCGCGATGGCAACCTCTGGGTTGGCACGAACGAAGGAGTGAGCCGCTGGAGGGATGGCAAATTGACCGGGCAGTTCCCGCGCGATTCACTTGCCGGTGGCTTTGCGTTCGCCTTTTACGAGGATGCAACGGGAAACCTCTGGGTCGGAAGCGGAGATGGGTTGATCCGCCTCAGCAACGGCCGGTGCATCCCCTACACGACAACCGAAGGGCTGGCAGGCGATTCAATCTGGACCGTCTACGAAGATCGCCAGGGGAATCTCTGGGTAGGGTCGATAGGCGGTCTCAGCGTCCGGAAGAAGAACGGCAAATGGACCTCCTTCACAAGCAAAGATGGCTTGGCGAGCAACACCGTCCTCTCGATTTGCGAAGACGCTTCCAGCGCAATGTGGTTTGGCACCTCGGCCGGTCTCACCCGGCTCCGTAATGGGAAATTCGAGACGTTCACAATCGCCAATGGCCATTCCAATAATGTGATCCTGGCCGTGTTTCCCGACCGCAAAGGCACACTATGGATCGGGATGAACGGGGGTGGGGTGTACTGCTACCGCGATGGCAAGTTCGCACCGATCGCGACGGGAGATGGATTTCCCAACGACATCGCCCGCGCGTTTTACGAAGACTCCCAGGGCAATCTCTGGATCGGTACAAACGGGGGAGGGTTGTGCGTCCTGAAGGACGACCACTTCGTCCGCTATACGACGCGAGAGGGACTTTCGAGCGACCTCATCCTGTCGATTCACGAAGATCCCGATGGAGCGATGTGGGTTGGCACTCACGGCGGAGGATTGAATCGATTCCAGAACGGCCGTTGGGTGCAGTTCACGACCCAAAACGGCTTGCCCGACGACATCATCTACCAGATTCTCGAAGAGGGATCGTATCTGTGGATGAGCAGCACGAAGGGGATCTTCCGCGTTCACAAAAATGAATTCGTGGAGGGAACCCGGTCCATCAATCCCCTCCTCCTGGGCAAGTCCGATGGCATGCGCATTCTGGATTGCAACGGAGGGTCTCAGCCGGCCGGATATCAGTCCCGAGATGGACGACTCTGGTTCCCGACAGGTCGGGGTCTGGTGGTCATCAATCCCACACAACTCCAGACGAATCCCAACCCACCGCCGGTCCTCATCGAGCGGGTTCTGGCCGATGGAACACCCTTTGATGGCACGGGATCATTTACCATCTCACCCGGGCGGGGACAGCTTGAGTTTCACTACACCGCGATTGAACTCTCGGCTTCAGAACGAGTCCGCTTCCGCTACAAGTTGGAGGGATTCGAGAAAGATTGGGTCGATGCGGGGAACAGGCGTGCGGCGTATTACACCAACCTTCCCCCTGGCCGCTACCAGTTCCGGGTGATCGCCTGCAACGGGGATGGTGTGTGGCAAGAGGCTCCCACCAGCATCGAACTTGTACTGGAGCCACACTTCTATCAAACCGCGTGGTTCTATGGCCTGTGCGCCCTCGCGATTGCCGCGATTGGGGCAGCGGTTCACCTGTTCCGAACCCGACAACTTCGCACACGGGAGAAGTACCTGGCCCAGTGCGTCGAGGACCGCACTCAACAACTTCAACGGGAAGTCGCGGAACACGCCCGCACCAACGAGCAATTGCGACAATCGCAAAAGCTGGAAGCAATCGGGCAGTTGGCGGGTGGGGTCGCTCACGACTTCAACAACCTCTTGACGGTCATCAACAGTTACGCGGAACTCCTCCTGGAAAAACCAAATATGGATGCTCAGGAGAGAGGCATTCTTGCCGAGGTTCGCGCGGCGGGCGGGCGAGCCGAGGGTCTCACTCAACAACTGCTCGCATTTAGTCGAAGGCAGGTTCTGGAACCGAAGATACTCGACCCAAACGCCATCGTCGCCGAGACGGAGCGGATGCTCGGACGGATGATCGGTGAGGATATCGTCCTGACAGCCGCGCTCGATCCTCAGGTATTTCGGGTGAAGGTCGATCCGGTCCAGCTCCAACAGGTATTACTCAATCTCGCTGTGAACGCCCGAGATGCCATGCCGCGCGGGGGTCGGTTGACCATCGAAACCCAGAACGTCGAGTTGGATGAGGGCTACGCGCGCACCAACCCGGATGTCACTCCGGGCAAGTACGTCCTGTTGGCCGTGAGCGATACCGGATGCGGCATGACGACGGACGTGAAGGCGCGTGTGTTCGAGCCATTCTTCACCACCAAGGGACCGGGAAAAGGAACGGGGCTCGGGCTTGCAACCGTCTACGGGATCGTCCGCCAGTCTGAAGGACACCTCATGGTGTATAGCGAGGTCGGAGTCGGAACCACGTTCAAGGTCTACCTCCCGCGAGCGATTGGCGAACCCGAAGAGATTCGTCCGACGGAGAACATCCCAGCGATCACACGGGGAAAAGAGACGATCCTCCTGGTGGAAGATGAGCCAGCCGTGAGGGCAGTTGCCCGACACGTTCTTCTGGCATACGGGTACCAGGTTTTGGAAGCAGAAGACGGGCAGGAAGCCTTGGCGGTGGCGAGTGCCTTCACCGGGCGGATTCACCTGCTTGCTTCCGATGTGGTGATGCCCAATCTGGGCGGCCGTCAACTTGCAGAGGAGTTACAAAAACTGCGACCCGATGTGCGAATCTTATTCCTCTCCGGCTACACGGATGATGCGATACTCCGCCACGGGGTTCTGGAGGCCGGGATCGCATTCTTGCACAAACCGTACACACCAGCCGCTCTCGGCGCAAAAGTCCGCGAAGTTCTCGATGCAACTCCGGATGAAGCCGCTCCCGCCACGGAGCCCGCTGTCGCGCAAGCGATGGCGGGATGAAGGACAGACATCTCACCGGATGAATTGCCTCCGGGCCCTCACCCCCCAACCTCCTCTCCCCTCGGGAGAGGGGGCGAAGATTTGCTCCCCCTCTCCCCTCGGGAGAGGGGGTTGGGGGGTGAGGGCGAATGCCTGTTCCGGGTTCACTTTTTCCAATCGACGTTGCGATATGGGTGCCTCAACGTATAGTAGGGTAATTGTTCCATTACTCTGCAATCCCCTAATGGGGAAAGGCTCCTTTGATGGCCAAGACCCTCGATCGGCGAGCTTCGGACGCTGCCGACCTGCATCCCACATGGAAATTGCACGATGCCTTTGAGACTTACGGCGTCAAAAACTGGGGTAAAGGGTATTTTGGAATCAACAAGCTCGGACACGTCACCGTCCACCCGGACAAGCACCCGGATCGCAGCATCGACCTCAAGGAACTCGTCGATCAACTCCGCACCCGCGGCATTCAGTCTCCCGTACTCCTCCGATTCACCGATATACTCAAACATCGGATTGAGGAAATTGCCGGGGCGTTCAACAAATCCATGACCGAGTACGGCTACTCGGGAAACTACCACTGCGTCTATCCGATCAAGGTGAACCAGCAGCGGCATGTCGTCGAGGAAGTGTTGAACTTCGGCAAGCCGCACGGGTTTGGCCTGGAAGCCGGAAGCAAACCCGAACTTCTCGCGGTCCTGGCTCTGACCAACGGAACGGGTGAAACGCCCATCATCTGCAACGGCTTCAAGGACGATGAGTTCATCAAGATGGTCGTCCTGGCGCGAAAGATCGGGAAGAACATCCTGCCGGTCGTTGAGAAATTCACCGAGCTGGAACTGCTCGTGAAGTACATGGAGGATCTGGGCGTTCGACAGCCAATGGGAGTGCGCGTGAAACTGGCCAGCCGCGGATCGGGACGCTGGCGGGGAAGCGCGGGGTATCGCTCGAAATTCGGGCTGACGCTCACCGAAGTTCTGGAAGCGTTCGAGTTCCTGAAAAGCAAGGGACTCGATGACTGCTTCCAGATGACTCACTTCCACATGGGTTCGCAGGTTTCCGATATTCGCAAGGTCAAGGATGCTCTCACGGAAGCCGCCCGCGTCTACGTCGAGTTGTACCGGCTCGGTGCCGGGCTCAAGTACATCGATGTCGGCGGCGGACTGGGAATCGATTACGACGGCTCTCAGACTGCCTTCGAGAGCAGCACCAACTACACCCTGCAAGAATACGCCAACGATGTCGTGTACCGCATCAAGCAGGTATGCGATGAGGCCGGGGTGCCGCACCCGGCGATCATTTCCGAGAGCGGTCGTGCCGTGGTTGCTTATCACTCGGTGCTGGTGTTCGATGTTTTGGGCACCTCGAACTTCGATAAGTGTACGGCCCCCGAGTATCTTCCGGACGATGCTCCGGAGCCGATCCGCGACCTCTTCGGGAACTACAAGGAACTGAACAAGAAGAACTTTCTGGAGTTCTACCACGATGCCGTGGACCAGATGGAGAAGACGCTCAGTCTCTTCAACCTCGGGCATCTCACGATCGAATTGCGGGCGCTGGCCGAGCGGCTGTTCTGGGCGTTCGGGCGAAAGCTCCAGCGGATCGTCCGCGATCTGGATTACGTCCCTGAGGAGTTGAACGGCCTCGACAACATGCTCTCGGACACTTATTTCTGCAACTTCTCGGTCTTCCAGAGCATGCCCGACTCGTGGGCCATCAAGCAACTCTTCCCGTTGATGCCGATTCACCGTCTGACCGAACCGCCAACTCGCCGGGCTGTGCTGGGCGACATTACTTGTGACTCGGACGGCAAGATCGACCAATTCATCGACCTGCGCGATGTGCGCAACACGCTCGAACTGCATCCACACGATGGGAACGAGCCGTATTACCTGGGCGGGTTTCTCCTCGGGGCATACCAGGAGATTCTGGGCGACCTTCACAATCTGTTCGGAGACACGAACGCGGTCCACGTATCGATGGAGGAGGATGGTACTCCGAGCATCGATTCGGTCATCAAAGGCGACACGGTGACGGAGGTGTTGAACTACGTGCAATACAGCGCGGAGAAGCTGACGGATCGGATGCGGAAGGACGTGGAGCGGGCCGTGCGCCAGGGGAAGATCACAGCTGCCGAATCGAAGCAGTTCCTGAAGTTCTACGAAACGGGACTCGAAGGCTACACCTACCTCGAAGAGCCCAGCGCGTGACCGCGAACAGGATACCTACGATGGCCACGCCGCAACCTGTCCTCAAGCCCGATCTGCGACGATTCCTGCCGGATGGGTTGGGCAATCTTGAGGACACGCAAAAAGCAATCCCACGGATCGCGAAAACGGAGCGATTAACCACCGCGATCGGGCAAATACTTTCCCAGCTCCCAACAACACACGAGCTTTACCTCGGGGACGCTCGCGAATTGACTGTCCCCGATGAAAGCGTCCACCTTGTCCTCACTTCTCCCCCATATTGGACTTTGAAGGAGTACAACAAAACCCACGGGCAACTTGGGCACGTCGAAGAGTACGAACGGTTCCTCAACGAACTCGATCGGGTTTGGCAACGGTGCTTCCGTGCCCTCGTACCGGGAGGTCGGTTGATTTGCGTTGTCGGTGATGTCTGTCTCTCCCGCAGACAAAACGGGGGGCGACACACCGTTGTTCCGCTTCACTCCTCAATTCAGGAGCGATGCCGAACCATTGGTTTCGACAATCTGGCCCCGATCATCTGGCACAAGATCGCGAACGCATCGCTCGAAGCCGAAGGGAACGGCTCA
>DASZJS010000460.1:0-2868 GCA_035947935.1 Gemmata sp.
CTCCCACATCAGCTTCGAGGAAGTTCTTCGGGCAGCGGATGATGTCGGAATGCTCGTGGCTTTCTCGCAACCCCACTTCGGACACTACGACTGGAAAGCAGCCAATGCCGATGAGGTTAACGGCTACGCTCGACACGCAGAATTCTACGTCCGCGCTGCGCAGAACCATCCCTCCGTCGTGGCATACAGCATGAGCCACAACGCGACCGGCTACGACGAGGACATGAACCCCGACATGATCGATGGACTGAAGGAGTACCGCGAAGGAACCTGGAGTCAAAACAACACGAAGCTCGCGCTCCGCGCTGAGGCTATCGTGAAGCGACTCGACCCAGGACGGATCGTCTATCACCACTCATCAGGCAATCTCGGCTCGATGCACACAGTCAACTTCTACCTGAACTTCGTCCCTATCCAGGAAATGTCGGACTGGTTTGAACACTGGGCAACCAAGGGGGTCAAACCGGTATTCCTGTGTGAGTACGGCGTGCCGTTCACATGGGACTGGACGATGTACCGTGGGTGGTACAAGGGAGAACGCACCTTTGGCAGCGCGAAGGTTCCGTGGGAGTTTTGCCTGGCCGAGTGGGATGCTCAGTTCTTCGGCGATCGGGCGTATCGGGTCAGTGAAGCAGAGAAGCGGAACCTTCGCTGGGAGGCGGGGCAGTTCCAGAAGGGGAACCTGTGGCACCGATGGGATTATCCCGCTTCTGTGGGGTCAAGCGAGTTCAACGATCGGCAGGAACTCTTCGCCCGGTACCTTGCCGATAACTGGCGCGCCCACCGAACCTGGGGGCTCTCCGCCAACTCACCCTGGGAGTACGGTGCGTTCTGGAAGATGCGGCCCGGAGCAGATCGACAGCGGAAAGAACTGAAGGTGGACCGGGACAATTTGCAGAAGCCGGGGTTCAGCCCGGATTACATCCAGCCCCGGCAGGTATGGATAAGTGTGGATATGGAGCGCACGGATTGGATCGCCACACCTGCCGCGGAGGCATTGATCCGCAACAACCTGCCGCTCCTGGCCTATATCGCAGGGAAGTCCGCGAGTTTCACCAGCAAAGACCATAACTTTTTCGCAGGCGAGGCGGTCGAGAAGCAACTTATCATCATCAACAACTCCCGCGAACCAGTGGCGTGCAAATGTGGATGGTCGCTTGGAGTGCCGAATGTCGCCGACAGCAAGACGGTTTCAGTCGAGCCAGGTCAACAAGTGCGAATCCCCATCCATCACGACTTGCCGAATGGGTTGGCTGCCGCCAAGTACGAACTTGATGCGACTGTCTCGTTTAGCAACGGGAAGGTGCAGACGGATTCCATACTCATCGACGTTCTTCAACCACTGGTGAAACCGGCCACCAATGTGAAGATCGCAGTGTTCGACCCCCAGGGGGACACCAGCAAACTGCTGGTTCGCTACGAAGTCGGCTTTCAGCGTGTGGAGGCGAATTCGGACCTCGCGGGCTTCGACGTGCTAATCGTTGGCAAGGAGGCACTCACATCGAACGGATCGGGGCCAGATGTGAGCCGCGTGCGCGATGGGTTGAAAGTGATCCTCTTCGAGCAAACCGCGAAGGTGATGGAGGAGCGTTTCGGGTTTCGCGTCGTGGAGTACGGGTTACGTGAGGCGTTCCCGAGGGTGCCGGACCATCCGCTACTGTCCGGTATTGGCTCGCAGCACCTACATGACTGGCGTGGCGAAGCGATGCTACTCCCACCGCGGCTCACGTATTCGCTACGACCTCGATACGGTCCCACCGTCAAGTGGTGTGGAATCGAGGTTCCACGGGCCTGGCGTTGTGGAAACCGGGGAAACGTCGCCTCGGTACTGATCGAAAAGCCCGCTCGGGGAGACTTCCTGCCCGTCCTTGATGGCGGGTATGCCCTCCAGTACAGCCCACTGATGGAGTATCGCGAAGGACGCGGAATAGTACTCTTCTGCCAGTTAGATGTGAGCGGCCGCAGTGAAAACGACCCGGCCGCCGAAACTCTCTTCAGCAACATCGTTCGCTACGTATCGGCATGGAAGCCATCGCCGCGGCGAAAGGCTCTCTACGTTGGCGGTACTGCCGGGAAAAAGCACCTCGAAGCCATCGGGCTCTCTGTTCTCGATTACGGCAGAGACAAACTCAACGACGACCACATCCTGATCGTCGGCCCGGGCAGCGGCAAGGAGTTGATTGGTGATGCGCGAGCGATCGGCGAATGGGTGAAGGATCAGGGCGGACACGTACTGGCCCTCGGCCTGGAGCAGACGGAGGCCCGTTCGTTCTTGCCGTTCAAGGTCGAGACAAAGAAAGGTGAGCACATCGCCGCGTATTTCGAGCCGCCAGCAAGTCGCTCCCGACTAGCGGGAGTCGGGCCAGCCGATGTCCACAACCGCGACCCGCGTGAAGTGCCACTCGTCTCGGGCGGCATTGAGGCAATCGGCAATGGCGTCCTGGCGAGTGTTGAGAACACAAATGTAGTCTTCTGCCAACTGCTCCCTTGGCAGTTCGACCAGAAAAAGTCGATGAATCTGAAGCGAACCTTTCGCCGCGTGGCGTACCTGCTTACTCGATTGGCAGCGAATATGGGCGTAGCCGGGTCGACAGCAGTTCTGGACCGGTTCGGCAGCCCCGCGAAAGCAAGTGAACGTCGCTGGCTCGATGGCCTTTATCTCGATGTGCCGGAGGAATGGGACGACCCATACCGCTTCTTCCGCTGGTAACCGACATGAGGTCTGCCAGGGGTGTTGGGCTATCGCTTCACCCCCGGGAGCCTTATTTGGCGATCAATAATTAGGAATCACTTCACCACCTGCACGGGTACTCAACCAAATCAAAGTGGTCTGCGAGATTGAGTTGTCAACAAACCGGACACTTCCAT
>DASZJS010000461.1:0-5537 GCA_035947935.1 Gemmata sp.
CACTTGTCGCGATCGATTTCCAGATAAAGCCAGGGGGTGTTCGCTCCGGCAGATGTAAACAGCCCTTCGAGTCCCGGAGTCTTGTTCCCCTCCTCGACTATTTGCTCGGCCACTCGATCGAGTTGTTGCAGATCGGTACTACCCCGCGTTTCAAGGATCAGATTGAAGCCGCCGGTCGTACCCAACCCATCCACCGGCGGTGCGCCAAACGTAGCAAGTCGCGAATCGATTAGATTGAGGGCTCCCTCCGAGACCGGCTCACTTGCCGTTCGCACATCGGACGAAGTCCCTTGCGTCCCATCGAGCCTGATGCGTTGGCGCATCGCCTCATTGACCGCCTTGCGAAAGCGCGCCTGAATCGTCGCGGCGATCGCGGTGGAACTGCGATCCGAGTCTCGCCGCTTGTCGAAGTTATCGAGCATCACGTACATGGAGGCGAGGTTCGGAGCGTTGGCGTTCAGAATCACCGATCGTCCGGAAATGCCAAGCGTATGCTTGACCCCAGGTGTGTCGAGCGCGATCCGTTCGATTTCCCGCATGGCGCTTTCCGTGCGCTCCACGGAGGCCGAGTCCGGCAACTGGACGTTGAGAATCAAGTATCCCTTGTCCTGTTCGGGAATGAACCCCGTTGGGGTAGTGAGGAACTGGAAATAGGTCGTGCCGAGAAGCCCGCCATAAGCGATGAGTACAATCGCTCCGATACGCAAAACGTGTCCGACGACCGAGCCATACCGTTCGGTGGTCCAGTCGAAAGCGCGGTTGAATAACCGGAAAAACCACCCCAACGCGGCGTTCACCGGACGGATACAGAACCACCCCAACAATCCCCCGACCAGGATGCCGGGCGGTCCGTACCACCCGACCAATCTGGCAACGGCCGACCAGTCTGTTCCCGCAGTTTCCTCAGTGATTGGTGGGAGAGCGGGCCATATCCAACGACCGCCCAGCAGTTCCGGACCGAACTCGTAGGTAGCGATTCCACCCAACACAGCAAAGATCCACCAGGGGAGTGCCTCACGGCGATGAGCGTGGCCCGGGTGTTTTCCGTCCTCTTTGAAGATCAAAACGGCTCGGGACGGCGTCATGGTCAGGGCATTGACGGCTGAGATCAGTGTCGAGACAGCGATGGTGACTGCAAACTGACGGAAGAACTGGCCGGTAATTCCACCCAGAAAGCAACACGGCACGAACACAGCGCTGAGGACGAGAGTGATTGCCAGCACCGGGCCGGTGATCTCCTCCATTGCCTTGATGGTTGCCGTGCGGGCATCGAGGCCCGTGGCCATTTGCCGCTCGATATTCTCCAGCACCACGATGGCGTCATCCACCACGATACCGATGGCCAGCACCAGCCCGAACAGCGTCAAACTGTTGAGCGTGAACCCCATCGCGGACATCACGGCAAAGGTGCCAATCAACGACACGGGGACATCGATCATTGGCAGGATCATGGCCCGCCAATCCTGAAGGAAGAGCAGGACGACGATGGCCACGAGAATGATCGCATCGCGGAGAGTGATGAAAACCTCGTTCACCGATTCGCGAACGAACGGGGTGGTGTCGTAAACGATCTGATACTCGAGGCCATCGGGGAAGCGCGTCTTCAGATCCTTCATCTTGTCGTAAACGCCCTTGGCTGTCTCCAGCGCGTTGGAACCAGGCGTCTGGTAGATGGTCAATGCGACCGAGGGCCGCCCATCGAGAGTACAGGACTGATCGTATTGCTGTGACCCACGCTCCACGCCTTTATACCCATCCGATGCTTCGTATTTATTGACCTGGCTCAAGATGAGGATTTGGAACTGTTTCCGTTCGTCTTCATTGAGAACTGCATTGATTTCTCCCACAAAGTCAGACTGAGAATACTCTTTGTTTTTCAAGGGTCTCAGCTTCACCAACACCGATTCAGGCACATGCTCGCTCTTCAAAGTGTCGAACGTCTCGTCCGTGAGTTTGAACCGTGTCGCTTTACTCCCGGAGCAAATGTCTTTCAGTCGCACGATCCCGGTGGATGGCACACTGGTGACGGAACCGCCAGTGCCCGTTGTGGTATTACTCCCTGTGGTCGATCCCGTGCCAGTTCCGGACGATGAAGAACTGTTCGTTGCACCCTTGATGATGATCTCCGCGAACTGATCGGGCTCGATCAGCCGACCGAGTGTATTGACGGTCAACTGGAATTGCTGTCCGGTCGGAACGGGTCGCTGTCCGATCATCCCCGCTGCCACCTGAATGTTCTGGGTCGAGATGGCGTTGACCACATCCATCGCGCTGATGTTCAGCGCAGCCATCTTGTCCGGATCGAGCCAGGCGCGAAGACTGTAGTCGCGCTGGCCGAGATAAGCGACGCCGGCAACCCCGGGAAGTCGCCCCAGTTCATCCCGGACGGCGATTGTTGCATAGTTGCTGAGATATTTGTCGTCGTATCGCCCATCCGGAGAGATCAGGTTCACGATCATCAGCGTACTCGGGGACATCTTCTTGACCGTGATGCCCTCGTTCTGGACCAGTGCAGGAATAACTGGAAGTGCCAGCGAGACGCGGTTCTGGACGAGTACCTGCGCCATGTCCGAGTCGGTGCCGAGTTTGAACGTGACGTTGAGCGTGTAGGTACCATCGTTCGTACAGCGGGACGACATGTACATCATCCCCTCAACACCGCTCACCTGCTCCTCAATGGGAGCGGCGACGGTGTCCCGAACCGTTGTGGCGTTCGCTCCAGGGTAGATCGCGTAAACTTGAACCGTCGCTGGCGTCACATCCGGGTAGAGGGCGACCGGGAGGGCAAAGACGGCAACCCCCCCAGCCAGCATGATGACGAGCGAAATCACGGTGGCGAAGATGGGACGATCGACGAAGAAACGAGCAATCACGGTTTCGGGTCTCCTTCAGAACGGCCCGCACCAAAAAGGCGTGCCGGGGCATGAGGTCGACCGGGAGAGCCCGACCGGGTCCGGATGTGCGTGTGAACTCCGCGAATGCCGCGGATGAGTAGCAGCCCCGCACTGGCACCGATAACGGGTCCCCAGGGCATCGGTATGCCGATATCGAGCTTGGCAAGAAGGAAGCCCGTAGTCAGGCCCAGACCGCCTCCGAAGCCATAAGAGATGACCGAACGCAATGGCAGAGACTGGAATAACTTGCTTTCGCTCATCCCCTGGAGGATGTAAAAGAAAACCGGTGTGAGGAAGATGCCGAAGAGCGTCACGCCGAGCATCCCACTGAATACGGCTGTCCCCAGACTCCGACGCATCTCGGCACCCGCGCCCGAGGCAACCATCAACGGCATGACGCCAAAGATGAAGGCGAACGAAGTCATCAGGATCGGACGCAGGCGAAGGCGGCTCGCTTCCTTGGTCGCATCGAAACACGACTTGCCTTCCAGGCGCAGTTGTTTGGCAAATTCGACAATCAGAATGGCATTCTTACACGCCAGCCCCACCAGCACCACGAGGCCGATCTGTACGAAGATGTTCACATCCTTGCCTGCGACATTCACCACACCGATCACGGAACAGAGCAGGCACAGAGGCACAACCAGGATCACCGCCAGCGGCAGTGCCCAACTCTCGTACAGCGCCGAGAGAGCCATGAAAACGCTGATGACCGAGAGAATGAAAATGAAAATGGCCGTGTCGCCCGCGCGGATCTGCAAGAACATTAACTCCGTCCATTCGATTCGCATCGACAGGGGCAGCGTCTCGTCGGCCACTTGATTGATGGCATCGATTGCCTCTCCATCGCTTTTCCCTGGCAGCACATTGCCCTGGATTGGGGCGGCGGTGTATAGGTTGTAGCGGGTGACCGTAATTGGCCCCCCAATTTCCCGGAGAGTGACGAGTGTGGAAAGCGGAACCATCTGCCCGGAACTATTGCGGACCTGGTACAGGTAAAGTTCCTCCGCATTGTTGCGGTATTCCCCCTCAGCCTGAATCGTGACCTGCCAGTGTCTCCCGAAGGCATTGTAACTGGTTACGTAAAGCGAGCCGAGATACATGATGAGCGTCTGATTGATGTCGTCGATGGAAACGCCCAGCGCGGTGGCCTTGACGCGATCGACATCCACGTAGAGTTGGGGGATTCGGGAGCGGAATTGCGTCTTTGCATCCGCGAGGTACGGGAGCTTTTTGAACTTGTCCACCAAATCGTCCATCCGCTGTTCGAGCGACCGCACCCCGAGACCGCCACGATCCTCGACGATGAACTTGAATCCGCCGGCCGATCCCAGCCCGGGTATCGGGGCTGCACCAAATACCGTCACCTGAGCATCCACTTCCTTCGCCCACTTCTTCCGCAATTTCGCCATGATGGCCACATCGCTCAGATCGGAACTCTGCCGGGCATGTTTCAAAATGAGGTTTTGGAATTGTTCCGTTTCGTCCTCACTCAGAAGCTTGCCAATTTCCGTTTCCAGGTCATTGCGAATGAACTCCCTTTTTTTCAAAGGGTTAAGTTTCTCCAGCACCGATTCAGGCACGTTCTCGCTCTTCAAACCGTCGAACGCTTGATCCGTGAGTTTGAACCATCCCGGCGCACGCTCATCGAACGGTTTCAGGACAATGAACATCGCGGCAAAATTCGGGCTGTTGGCCTGGAGCAGGAACGACATCCCGGCATTCGTGATGGTGTGCCCCACACCTGGCGTTTCCAGAGCGATCCGTTCAACTTGCAAAACGGTGTCGTAAGACCGGTCCAGCGAGGCAGCGTCGGGCAGTTGTACATTCACGATGAGCCGACCCTGATCCTGCTGAGGAATAAATCCCTTGGGAGAGTCCTGAAAGGTCGTTACCGTCATGATGAGCAAGAAGGCATAGCCCGCCACGACGAACAAATGCAACTTCATCACCTTGCCGACACTCCACCCATAGGTGGCGATGACGACCCCGAACGCCTTGTTGAACAGCCAGAAAAACCAACCGAGAGTAATATGAATCAACCAGGCGAAAGGATCGCGGCGAGCGCCTCGCGGTTTGAGCAGGATAGCGGCCATTGCCGGGCTGAATGTCAGCGAGTTGATCGTCGAGATGACGGTCGAGACCGCAATGGTAATCGCGAACTGCCGGAAGAACTGGCCAGTGATCCCGCTGATGAAGGCACATGGGACGAATACCGCAGAGAGTACCAGGGCTACCGCGATGATCGGGCCAGTCACTTCGGCCATTGCTTTGTATGTGGCTTCGCGGGCATTGAGCCCATGCTCAATCCACCGCTCGACGTTCTCGACGACCACAATGGCATCATCGACGACAATCCCAATTGCCAGCACCAATCCGAAGAGCGAGATGTTATTGAGGCTGAACCCCATTGCAGCCATTACTGTGAAGGTTCCCAGGACAGACACGGGAACCGCAACCAGTGGAATGATCGCTGCACGCCAGCTCTGGAGGAACACCATCACGACAATTGCAACGAGGCCAATTGCTTGCAGGAGCGTGTTGATGACATCGTTGACCGAGTCGCGGACGTAGAGGCTGGTGTCGTAGGCAATCTTGTAGTCCACCCCATCGGGAAAGCCGGCCTTGAGTTCTTCCATTTTG
>DASZJS010000462.1:0-6708 GCA_035947935.1 Gemmata sp.
GCCCAACAGTACGACCAAACTGCCACACTGAATGGAAAGCCAACCGTTGCACTGACCATATACGGGTTGCCGGGGGCAAACGCCATCGACACGGCTGAAGGCGTCTACAAGAAGATGACAGAACTGAAGAAGCGGTTCCCGGAGGGAATGGATTATCAGATCGTTTACGACACAACGCCGTTTATCCGGGACTCGGTGAACGAGGTGTTTAAAACGCTTCGGGATGCAATCATCCTCGTCGCACTCGTGGTGCTGGTGTTCCTCCAGAACTGGAGGGCAGCAATCATTCCATTGGCCGCGGTGCCCGTGGCCATCATTGGCACTTTTGCCGTCATGACTGTCCTGCACTTCTCGTTGAACAATCTGTCGCTATTCGGGTTGGTGCTGGCGATCGGGATAGTGGTCGATGATGCCATAGTCGTTGTCGAGAATGTGGAACGGTGGCTCGAAAAGGGACTGGACCCCAAGGAGGCAACGCGCCGGGCTATGGATGAAGTCACCGGCCCGGTGATTGCGATTGCCCTCGTCTTGACGGCCGTTTTTATCCCCTGTGCGTTCATCAGTGGGATTACAGGGCAATTCTTCCGCCAGTTCGCAGTGACGATTGCCGTCAGCACGCTGATTTCAGCATTCAATTCGCTCACGCTGAGCCCAGCGCTCGCGGCGATCCTCCTGAAGGCGCATGGGAGTAAGCGGGACATCGTGACTCGCTTGCTCGATACCAGTCTCGGCTGGTTTTTCAAGCTATTCAACAAGGGGTTCGATGGCGGGACGAAGCTGTACGCCGCGGCGGTTGCACGGTTGCTCCGGGTCAGCCTGGTCGTGTTGCTCATCTACGGCGGCCTCCTATTCCTGACCTACCACGAGTTCACGAATACCCCAACGGGGTTTGTCCCTCAGCAGGACAAGGGATACGTTCTCCTGAATATTCAGCTCCCGGATTCGGCATCGGTTGAGCGAACTCAGAGAGCGATGAGCAAGATCGAAGAACTCGCTCACACAATACCAGGTGTTCAGCACACGGTTGGCATTTCCGGCCAGTCGCTGATCCTCAACGCGAACGCTCCGAACCTTGGGTCGATGTATGTGATCCTCGATCCATTCAATAAGCGAACATCGTCGGATCAGACTGCCGATGCAATCTCCAAAATCATTCAGGATCGATGTCGGACGGAGGTTCGTGGAGCCACAGTGACTCCGTTTGGAGCGCCGCCAGTGGAAGGGTTGGGAACCACGGGTGGGTTCAAAATGATAATCGAGGACCGGGGCAATCTCGGCCTGGGGGATCTCCAGCGTGTGAGCGAGGGGGTGACTTCGACAGGCAACAAGACACCCGGCCTGGAAGGACTCTTTAACAGTTCACGGTTCGATACTCCGTGGGTCTATCTGGAGATCGATCGGACGAAATGCGTTGCTCTGGGGGTGACGCTGGATGAGGTGTTCAACACGCTCCAGTACAACATTGGGTCGTATTACGTCAATAACTTCAATGAGTTTGGCCGGAACTGGCAGGTGAACATCCAGGCCGATCCGAAGTATCGGGATCGGGTTCGCGATATCAAGAAACTCCAGGTCCGGAATAAACAAGGGCTGATGTTCCCACTTGGGACGATCCTTTCGATTCGCGATACGAGCGGTCCGGTGTTGGTATTGCGCTACAACATGTATTCTGCGGCTGCGATTACCGGGTCGCCTGCTCCCGGCACGAGTTCGGGGCAAGCGGCCGAACTGATGGAGCAAATCGCGAATGGTGAGTTGAAGCAATCTCAATCCATGGCATTCGACTGGACCGAACTGATGTTTCTCCAGAATCAAGCCGGCAACACCGCCCTCTATGCGTTTGCACTGGCGGTCGTTTTTGTGTTTCTTGTGTTGGCAGCCCAGTACGAGAGCTGGAAGCTCCCGTTCGCAGTCATCCTGGTCGTGCCGATGTGTTTGCTTTGTTCGGTAATCGGTGTGAATGCAACCGGGCAGTCCATCACGATCTTCGTTCAGATCGGGCTGATCGTGTTGGTTGGACTCGCTAGCAAGAACGCCATTCTGATCGTCGAGTTCGCCAAGCAGCAACAGGATGAGGGTAAATCCCGCTACGAGGCCGCGGTGGAAGCGAGTCGTCTCCGCCTTCGGCCGATCCTGATGACATCGTTCGCGTTTATTTTCGGTGTCATCCCATTGATTGTCGCCACTGGGGCTGGTGCGGAAATGCGACAGAGTTTGGGTGTCGCGGTGTTCAGTGGAATGCTTGGAGTCACTCTCTTCGGCATCTTCCTGACACCCGTTTTCTTCGACCTCGTCCAGCGAATTGGTTGGAACTCACCACCAACTCACCCGCCCGGCGACCAAGCCGAGAAGCCACACGATCCACAAGAACACAAACATGAGGCAGCATCCAAGGACAGCCATGAGGGGCGAGTCAGCCTGACTGAGACCGGGACCAACGGAGCATCTCCCTCGCCCCCGACGGCACCCGAGAAGGAAAAGCCAACTCCATAAGGCGAGCGGCAGGAAAAAGCACACCAGTAGGACGGCCTTCCCAGGCCCATCGTGACAGCGTTCCACTTCACAAGACTGTATACAACGGTCGAGCTATGGCGTCAGAGCCCACTGCGTGTAATTATATTATTAAAATAATTTAATCGTAATATTATAGCCCCCAAAAAGGCCGATTCTGCAAAACAAAGCTAAATTATTAGAGTCGGGGCAAGATACAATCGGAATTGAAGTTAGGACAACACAGGGATGGAATTTTGAGCTTCTACGAGCTATTTTGAACGGGTCACAAAAATGCAGCAACTTGTTGGCCAGTCGTCGTTCGTGAATGCCTCATGAGTCTTGCACTTCGGGCGCGCAAAGCTCTCTTCGTGGATCGTTACCTGGATGGAATGGGTCAACCAAACATAACCACGAAGAGAGGGCCTTACAATGTTTCGCCGCATCATCCTGACTGCACTCCTGGGCACCGGACTGACCGCTGGACTTACGATGACTCCCGCGACCGCTGACGCCCACCCACCGATCGAGAGATTCCATCATCGGTTTGAGGTGGTGGTCCTGCGGCACGGTTGTTGGGAATGTTACGGCAACTATCACGACCGCTACGAAGCCGACCGAATTGCCCACCACCTCCGTTGCGAGGGGCGAGCCGTTGAGATTCGGGGTTGGTGAGGTCGGTTGATCTTGTCTGTCACCCCGTTGGGGAAAGTGTCTGAAGGCTAATGATGTCTTCAGGTACTCACACCAACGGGGGGACTGTTTTCATCAGCGCACGCCTGTCAAACCTGGATCACTTGTGATTCGACTTGCGGATGGGAGGTTCAGCGGTGGATTCTGGAAATGGAGTGACGCCGGGGATTGGACCAGGGGGAGAAACAATGGCAGGCAGATCGATTGTAAATGGGTGTAGTGTCCCAACTGCCCAGGGTTCGGGCCACTGCTGGAGAATCGGTGGTTCGTACACCATCGGTGGGGTAACTGTCTTGCTCGAATTGAGAGCGAGAGGCGGCTCAACCGTCAGGTTCGGGTGTGGGGCCACAGCAGTCAGAAGGGCTGCTGGTCCGACTGCTTGTGGCGCGAGCGACACGCGCGGGCCAGGAGATGGTCCCACTGGTGGGAGTTGTGCTACGGTTGGTCGGGGAAGCTGAGCAAGAACTGGAACAACCGGTGGTTCCGCAGTCACGGGCACGGGTAATCGGGCCGGTTTTGCTCGCGGTGGTTCCGGTGTCTGAGCGGCGAACTCATTGCCACTCTTGCCGCTTTTGTAACCAATCAAATGGTATTCCCAGAGGGCTTGTTTGGCCGCCTTCCGAACGACTGGTGAGGCATCCAACTCCATCGTGGACTCAAGTGCGAGTCCCGACATCGGGAATACAGTATTAAACCGCCCAATGACCTCCACAGCAGTGAGTCGAACCGCTGGCGAAGGATCTTTCAGCAACGCCTCGGTAACAGCCTGGATCACCTCCGACGAGAGCCGCGGGTCGGCTCGACCCAATTCCGCAACTGCGGCTTTCCGTTTCATCTCATCGAGATCGGATTGGATAATCTGGATCAGTTGATGAATTCGGGCGGGTTCAATCCGTGTGGGTTTGAACAGACCACCATCTCCCAATCCGACGGCGGGAATTGCGAATCCGGTTCCAAGAACCAGAGTGAGGACGAGTGCGAGCCGACTACCAGTCATCGGTGTGTACTCCCGAGGCAACTCGCTTCTCCGCGTTCCACGTTCCACGCTCGGCATGTGCCAATTCTGAGATCGGTTAAGAATGGCTTTGGTTGCGCCTGGTACGAAAGGGATTCTGAAGCGAGGAAGTGCTGTGAAGTGGCGCGACCGGCGCGGCACCCCAAACCGGATTATCCGACCTCCGACAGGGTCGTTAAAACCGCACCAAACGGCAGGGATACCCAGCATGGGGTGATTCACAACCGTGGAGTTGTGGGATCGTTGCGTATGGGATGTGATGAGCTATATCAGAACCCGCCCATTCCTCCAGGACCACCGCCATTGCCTGGCCGACCGAGAAGAGTCTTCTCGTCCTTTTCTGCCGGCGGCTTTTTGTAGGGAGCGGTGTCGGGCAGGTTGTAGCGCGCCTCATCGGGCGGGATGTTATACTCTTCGACGTGTGGCGGCTTGATGTTGTACTTATCGTGGTGGCAACCAACTATTGCTGCCACCCCGATGGCCAATCCGAGTATCCGCAGCGCGCCCCGCATGAATAGACCCCGGCTTCCTTACTCATTTCCACAATGTCCAACCCGTGTGTGGGTCGTCCGGGTCCGGAGCGGCTGCGGCCACAAAGACCAGAACTACCCACGCCAGCGGTCAGTACACCGGGAGTGATTGAAGCCGGGTATATAGCAACCTACGCAATGAATGCAATGGGACTTGGAGCCTGAGTGCCTCGGTGCCTCGGCAGCTTTACTTCTTCAATGGCTTGGCCAGATTGATCCGAACGGCGAGCCGCATACCGTTCTCATCGCCGCGGGTGATGATATCGGCCGAATCGATCAGTTCCAGAACAGATGTCAGGCCATCGAGTTGTTCGCGAAGTGTCTTTTCCGGTCCCACACCAAGATCCGCCAGGAATTTCGCCAACTCCGGGCCGTGAGCCAAAAGGTAAGCGCGACTCTGCGTTCCGGAGAACTTCGCGACTGTTGAAAAGCCCGTCGGAGGGGAGTTCTTGAGTCCAGGAACCTCGAACCGCTTGATCGCATCCGGCGAGGTGGCAATCACCAGATACCCTCCAACCAGCGCAAACGACGGAGAAAACCCAGGCGGGAACTTGTCGTTCACCAGCGTTGTGATTGCTGCCCCGCTGCGCGGGTCTTTCTCCTTCTTCACCTCGATCTGCTGATCTGTGTGTTTTGTGTTGTAGGCCACCCGCGCTGTCTGAAATCCAAACTCGACCGCCTGGAGTAATGCTTTCTCGGCCTTCGCGCGGGTCTCCCCTTCGCCGTTGATTTCAACGGCGGCCACGAAGGTAGGCAGAACACCATCCTTAGTGGGTGGTTCGGCCCAGACCGCCCAATTCGGCCCAAGAGCATCCAACACAAGCGGCAGTTTGTCGCGCCCGACGATCGGGCCGAGGGCTAGTGTGATCCATGCCTTCACATCCGGTTTGCCCGGCTCCAATGGTGCCAGCGAGGCTATCAATTCAATTAGTTCCGTTGCCCGGACTTGGGCCGCAAACCCGAACAACGCCCCATTCGGGATCAGGCATTCGGCGGTTGTGACGTTCCGCGTTCCGGTCAGCCACTTCTTCGCATCGGCCGGGAGCTTACCCGGTTGAAACCGAACGGACACACCCAGTTCGAGGTTCTTGTCGAGTGTGAGGTAGATGGCTGCCGAATCGAGGGATGACCAGATTTCCGCAAATCGAGACAGAAACCGCTTCTCGTCTGGCTTGGCTCCGGCAACTTTAGCCTTCACTTCCGCATCGAGTGCACGCGGGTTGATAAGGATGACCCCCGCGGCATCCGCGATGCCAAGTTTCGTCATCCGATCGAGCAGTTCCGGGGGCTTTTCGGTCACGAGCGCAGCAGCTTTATCCCGGTCAATGAAGGCCTTGATCTCGCTCTCGATTGAAGAGAAGGCGAACACATCGCCACGGAAACAGTAGAACTCCGATCCACTGCCCGGCTTCTGACGCTCATGGTATGTGGCACCAGCATGCTCTTTCCGAACGATCGCTTTCACTTCGCCGGAGCGGGTTTGAAGATCGTTCATCTTGTCGAGGATCTTTGCCAGGGCATCCGGCTTGCGGGGCCGAATGAGGATCAAGGCTCGCTCATCGTTGGGTCGATCCGGCGAGGCTGGGGAATATGCAAACGCCGTGGCTTCTCCCAAAACGTCTTCAAGCAACGCAGTGGGGGTGGTGCCGAGTTCCGAGAAAATCATCGCTCCAGATGCGCGGAGTTGCTTGAGGTCGATAGATTCCAGCAATTGCTTCCCGATTGTCGTGGTCGGAAACCATTCCACAAACGGAGACTCGGACAGGTTGTGGTAGTGACCGCGTGCGTTCTGCACGAGAATGAATATGGCTGCGTCCGCTGGTGCAACACGGAGCACTTCATCGCGTGGTGAGGCGGCTGTCGCTGCACCAGTTGCAGACAAAGAAATGGCGGCAGCGAGAGCAATGCAGGCAGGGCGGGACATCGAGAGACCTTGGGATCGTTAATTGTTGGTTGGGAGTTGGGGATTGTCGGTTGGGA
>DASZJS010000463.1:0-4036 GCA_035947935.1 Gemmata sp.
ATGCTTATCGCCGCCCGCCATTACTTCTGTTCCGCGATGAAAAGGACCGTGCCGCTCTGATTAAAGTTCCCTTCAAAACCTATCTCCGTCTCGATACTCCACCTGATGGCCGCTCTCGTCGCATCATGTCGTTTGCTCCGGCAAACCCCTTACCGCAAACAGAAACTCGGAAACCTGACCCGGCTTTCGTTGAATGGAACCGTCACCGGGGGCGTGTTGTGGTCTTCACCAGTTCGTTCAATATGGATTGGAATGAGTGGCCTCCCGATCCCACTTTCCTCCCATTCCAAGACCAGTTACTCCGATTCGCAGCATCGAGCCCTGATCGGCACACGCTTCAGGTGGGGGATGCGATTGAGGATTTCTTTCCTCCTGCTTCAATTGGCCTCAACGCCACACTCACGGGTCCAGAGGGGTTGTCCGTCACAGTCCCGCTAACTGCACAGGATGAAGCAGCTGTCGCTCGCTCTACCGACACGCGATTGAGTGGACTTTACCGACTGAAATTGGAGGGTCAGCCAGACCGGGTGTTTGCGGTGAATGTTCCCGAATATGCGCCCGGGGCAGGATCGGAATCGGACCTGAAACGAATCAATCCCGCCGATCTGAAGAAACTGTTGGAACCGCTTGGTTCCGTGCAAACGGTGACCGATGTGGGACAAATTGCACCGAGTTCCGACAGTGGGGCCATTCTCGTTTCGGCCCCGAAGCCGCGAGGCCCGATGATTGCCCGATTTGTTGTGTTGTTTGCTGCGATAATTCTGGTTCTGGAAACGCTGCTTGCGTGGCGATGGGGGCCAGCACGAGCAACGGGTGCCGGCACTGCCAGTGGTTCGGTCAGAACAGTTGAACGGAAATGGTATCTCCGGGTACTCAGCACCACGCTTGCACTCATACCCCTTGCTGTTGCAACGATCGCTTTCATCGTACTTGTCCACTACGAGTACACCGGGAACTTGTTAGGTTTCCTTCCCCCAAATGCGAAACACTGGGTTGAAGAGGCGGCAGGAGTCCCCGCAGCCCAACCGGGCGAGGGAACCAAGTGGCGAATCGAAGGCTTTACCGCGTTCGTTCGGAATTCGATCACGGATCGCCGGCTCGTTCTTGCACTCGGAGCGATTGGTGTTCTGCTCACAGTTATCGTTTACCGTCAGGAGCGGCGAGCCGTGCCCGGGTTCCACCGGCTCATTGTGCCCACGTTGTTACGCCTTGCCGCGATCCTGCTCGCACTTTTTGTCTTACTCCCGCAATTGCGTCTGGCGTTCGATCGCGAGGGTTGGCCGGAGGTGGTGATCCTGATCGATACTTCCGCCAGTATGAAAACTGAGGATGACTTGAAAGATCCGGCCGTTCGGGCGAAGGCCCAGGAACTGCTTGGAACTGTCGGATTGCCGCAAGCAGATCGATTAAAACTCGCACAGCTTCTGCTCACACGCAAGGATGCGGATTGGCTGGATCGACTCCTTGCCGAAAAGGAGGTGAAGGTCCACATTTATGCAGTGGATACAACCACACGCCCGATCATTTCCCTCGATCAGCTGAGCGATGCTGCCGAAGGTCGCGCTGCTCTCATGAAACTCACACCCGAAGGTGAATCCTCCCGTCTTGGGGAAGGCGTTGAAGCCGTGTTGAAAGCGTTCCAGGGTGGGTCGCTGGCAGCGATCATCATGCTGACCGATGGAGTCACCACGGCGGGCGACGATCTGCCGAAAGCAGCGCGGGAAGCCTCGCGGGCAGGGGTACCACTCTTTCTGGTGGGAGTTGGAGATGCGTGGGAAACCCCGGATCTGGAACTCGCGGATCTCCAGGCCGAGGACACAATTACTGTTGGCGATAAGTTGGTTTTCGATGCCCGACTCACAGCTCGCGGACAAGTTCCCACCGACCCCCTAACGGTGATACTTTACGAGAAATTACGTGGGCAACTCGTCGAGAGAGGGCGTACGACCGTCACGCCCAACACCACCGGAATACCGGTGCCCGTCACCGTCTCACATTCTCCGATGGAACCAGGCGAAAAGACATTCGTCCTCGTTGCCCCCACCGTCCCGGGTGAAGCCGATGTCACAAATAACCAACTCGAACGCACCGTACTTGTGACCGATGCAAAGCGACTCCGTGTCCTCTATGTGGAGGGCTATCCAAGATACGATTTTCGTTTCGTTAAGGTGTTATTAGAGCGTGAATCGGAACGGTCGATGGGTGGGAAAGGCGTCGAGCTTGAGGTTGTCCTGCTCGATGCGGCAAAGGGATGGGCCGATACCGACCGATCGGCGTTCCGGGGCGAGTTCCCCACTCGAGACCAACTTTTCGGGTTCGACGTGATCGTCCTCGGCGATGTTGAGCCCAAGCAACTGCCCCGCACGATGCGCACCCTTCAGGATCTTGCTGATTTCGTTAGCGTAAAAGGAGGAGGGCTCTTGTTCCTTTGCGGCGAACATGGCACTCCCGCTGCTTATGCTGAAACACCATTAGCCAAGATTCTGCCGGTTGTTCCCGGAGATGGTTTACTCCGTAACAATGAGGAACCACCGAACGAGGAATTCCACCCCAAGCTCACCGATCTGGGCCGGCAGCACTCGCTATTCCGGTTCTCCCCCGACGAGAACGCGTCGGCGAACATCTGGAATCGCCTTCCCCCACTCTTCTGGTACGCACGAGGATACCGGTTAAAACCCAATACCAGCGTCTTGGCGGTCCACCCCCGATGGCCAGCCGAGGGTGGTAGACCTGGAGAGGGATACCCACTTATTAT
Organism: Gemmata sp.; assembly: GCA_035947935.1. Taxonomy (GTDB): domain Bacteria; phylum Planctomycetota; class Planctomycetia; order Gemmatales; family Gemmataceae; genus Gemmata. Next base: position 2,756 of record DASZJS010000463.1, read on the forward strand.
TCAATCCCATGTGGGGACAGGGTCTGTGCTGTTCCTTGGCTTCGACGATACGTGGCGGTGGCGTTTCAGGGACTCTGAAGAATACTTCGATCGCTTCTGGATTCAAGTCGTCCGCGTCTTGTCGCATACCAGGGTGCGACGGGTCGAACTCAAAGTGTCTCCGAAAACCACTTTCCGCCGCGATGAGAAAATGACTGTCGTGGTTCGGTTCCCGGTGGAGGCACCCGCACCGCCACCCGGGCAGCCTGTCCGCGTTACACTTGCTCGCAGTCTTCTGGCAAATGCGGATGGGAGCCCCGGAATCGGCACGACGGAGACAACGATTCTGACTTTGGCCCGCGTTCCTGGTGCTGGAGTTCAGTTCGAGACAACAATCACCCGAACCCCTGAGGGCGAGTATCACTTCACCCTCACGGACCCCGAGCCCCAGCCCGGACTCACCGCACCATCGGTTGCGGTTCGAGTTCTGCCACCACTGAAGGAGCTGGATCGCGTCGAGATGAACGTACCGGATCTGGCGGCGGCGGCTCTGCTGTCGAACGGCGGATTCTACACGCTCGCCACAGCCGATAATCTGTTCGATGATCTCAAAAATCTTCAGAGAGTGCCCCTGAATCAGCCTTGTCCACCGATTGAATTGTGGAACAACCCAGCCACCTATCCGCTGATTCTGTTCCTGCTGACTGCAGAGTGGCTTTTGCGGAAGCGGGAACGGCTGTTATGATTGTTGGCGTGGATACGATGGAGTGTGCACTCTTCAATTAACATAGTAGTGACTTTCGGAATACGTATATGGCCCTCATTCTCCGCCCGCCTGGGAGCCAGGAAGCACTCCCGGACAAGCTCTCGGATCTTGGCCGGACCCGCAAGAGGGTCGCTTTGGCCACCGGATTATTCGCGTTCACCGCGCTCATATCCTGCAGCGTTGCTCTTGCTTGCTGTCTGGATGCCGGGTTTCACCTGCCCCCATTGGGCCGCGGTTTTGCACTCGTTTTGATCCTCACAACCGGAGGAGTGCTCTGGATACGCGGAGTTGCCTGGCCTATGGCCATCCGCACCGATCCACTGTCGGTCGCGCTGGAATTGGAAGAACGCTACCCGTCGTTGAACGATGCTCTGGCTTCGGCAGTCACATTTCTCACGGAGGATGGCGAACATCGCGGCGTATCGAATCGTCTTCAAGGGGTTGTCGTACGCTCCGCCCAGCGGTTCGTTGATCGCCATGAGTTTGGCCGATTAATCCCCGGCGGAGCATGTTGGCGTGCGGGGTGGATTTGCGCG
>DASZJS010000464.1:0-3322 GCA_035947935.1 Gemmata sp.
CCCCAACCCCTCTCCCCGCGGGAGAGGGGAGTAAATCTCGCTCCCCTCTCCCGCGAGGAGAGGGGTTGGGTGAGGGCGTACCGTCATTACGCAAGCACTTCTTTGACAACCCGGCCATGCACATCGGTCAGCCGGAAGTCCCGACCGGCGTAGCGATAGGTGAACTTCTCGTGATCGAAGCCGAGCAGACGGAGAATGGTTGCGTGCAGATCGTGGACGTGAACCATATTCTCAACTGCCTTGTAACCGAACTCATCCGTTGCTCCGACAGCCTGTCCGCCTTTCACTCCACCTCCGGCCAGCCACACCGTAAAGCCCCAGTGGTTATGATCGCGTCCTGTGGCGGTACTCACGGTTCCCGCACTGGGTAGCTCCACAGTCGGAGTCCGCCCGAATTCGCCACCCCAGATGATGAGGGTGGAATCGAACAGTCCCAGCCGCTTCAAGTCCGAAATCAAAGCACCGATTGCTTTGTCGCTCTGATCCGCCAACCGTTTGTGTTCTTTGGCAATGTTTTCGTGGCTGTCCCACGGTTGAACCGGCCCGTGACTCACCTGAACGAATCGCACGCCGCGTTCTATCAGCCGCCGGGCAAGAAGAAGACTCCGGGCTTGCTCACCGGGTCCATAGGCATCGAGAACCTGTTTCGACTCCTTCGTCACATCGAACGCATCGCTGGCTTCGGTTTGCATCCGATACGCCAACTCGAAAGACTGGATTCGCGCCTCCAGTTGCGGATCGTTGGGCCGTTCGGTCTGGTGCATCTCATTGAGTTTGGCAAGCAGATCGAGTTGTTTGCGCTGGGCTGCCCCTGGTGCCGTCTTGTTCTTCACGAACTCGATGAGCTTCTCCACATCCGTATGTTTGGTATCGATGTAAGTGCCCTGATAAACACCCGGCAGAAAACCCGCCTGCCAGTTTTGCGATTCCTGAAGCGGATAACCACCCGGACACATCGTCACGAAGCCGGGCAGATTCTGGTTCTCGGTACCGAGACCGTAAGTCACCCACGATCCCACACTGGGGCGAATTAGTCGCGGTTCGCCTGTGTTCATCAGCAGAAACGAGGGCTCGTGATTGGGCACATCAGCGTACATCGAACGGATCACACAGATGTCATCGATGTGCTTGGCGGTGTTGGCGAAGATCTCGCTGACTTCCAGGCCGCTCTCTCCGTACTTCTTGAATTTGAACGGTGAAGGGAACGCGGCTCCCGTTTTGCGTTCGGTTCTGAGGTTGGCGGTGGGCAATGGTTTACCTGCGTACTTATCCAGCGCGGGCTTTGGATCGAATGTATCGACCTGGCTTGGCCCACCGTTCGCGAAGATGTGGATCACCTGCTTGGCCTTCGCAGGGAAGTGAGGTTTTTTCGGCACCAGGGGGTGGATCGCGTTCGCTGCATCTGCTCGCGCATGAGCCGTGAGCAACCCAGACTCCCCTAACAATTGAGTGAGACCAAGCATGCCCATCCCGACCCCACACCGCGACAGCATATCCCGGCGCGAAAGGGGGATAGCGGAATATGGAAAAGGAAGCTGGAAAGACATCTTCAGTTCTCGCTATTGGGCTTACTGGAAGAACTCGGCCAGCGGGCAGGTGAATCCCGGTAACACATCCTCGCCAGTGATCGTTGCATCATCCCACAACACTCGTCCATCACCAGGTTGTCGATAGACCGTGACAGTTCGCTCTTCGGGATCCACGAGCCACACCAACTGGACGCCGCTGGCAAAGTATTCGCGAACTTTCCTGGTCATCTTCTCGTCCGTATTGCTCGGCGATATCACTTCCACACAGAGATCGGCGGGTTCATCCGCGTAGACAACTGGAACATGATCGGCCGGTAATCGCTTAAAACTCCAAAACGCAACATCGGGACCGCGAACAGTATCTGGTCCATGTTCCGTGATCACGCCACTCGAAATCATTACCCGTCCGCTTTTTGTCTGCCGCGCATATGTTTCCAATGCAAAGCCGATGTTCCCTACAACGACTCCGTGCAAGAAGCTTGGGGTTGGTAGTGTGATAACCTCCCCATGTACCAACTCCTGTTTGGACCCATCAATCGGGTTGGGAAGTTTGGCGAACTCGTCCGCCGTGAGCAGTTTCTTGGTGATCGTTGCAGACATTCCGTTTCCTCCTCAATCCACAAACGCAAAAGCATTGCTCAAGAGAAGCACCTGGGCAAGCTGTGGCCAGCGACCAAACGTCGCCTTCGGGTCATCGTCCACAGTGAATTCCATGGCAAGTTCGATCTCATCGTGCGTTGCTGGGCGACTAAGAGCGAGCTTGTAAAGCACAAGTACCTTCTCTTCAGGCGACTTCGCGTCGATCACCTCCGGTCGCCCCGCCAAGGCTTTCGCTTGATCGGTCACAAACGGGCTGTTCATCAGGAACAATGCCTGTTGTGCCACGGTCGTTTGAAATCGCAATGGAGCGTGCTGGTCCGGACTGGCAACATCAAATGCCCTCATCGTACCCGGAAAATTGGTCCGGTCGATGAGTCCATATACGCTTCTTCGTGTGCTGAATGGCGCGGTGAAGAGATTGACCGGCTTCCCGCCAATTGCCGGATCAAGGCGACCGGCAACAGCAAGGATCGAATCGCGCATGGCTTCAAAATCGAGTCGGCGGCGATTCTGATGTGCAAGCAACTTGTTTTCCGGGTCGAGTTTGAATGCCTCGGCCGATGCCAGACTCGATTGCTGATACGTGGCCGAAAGCATGATGAGCTTGTGAAGTTTCTTGAGGCTCCAACCGTCCTGCATGAATCTCATGGCCAGCCAATCGAGCAATTCAGGCTGGCTGGGCGGGTCCGAGCGTGTGCCGAAGTCGCTTGGCGTGTTCACAAACCCTGAGCCGAAATGCCCGGCCCAAACTCGATTAACTATCACACGAGATGTCAGCGGATTGTCGGGGCTGACGATCGCTCTGGCCAGTTCGAGTCGGCCGCTTCCCTCAGTGAATGGCTTGCGGGCAGGCCCGGCAACAACTGCCGGTGCCTGTCGCGGCACAGCCGGGCCAGGGTTGTTGGGATTACCTCGCAAGAAGACCACCGGTTGCATTGGGGTCTTCTGGTCGTTCAACACATGCGCTCGTGCGGGCGCAACAGGACTCGATGCCTTGAACGCATCGATCTTTCTCTTCATCGCAGCGAGGGCATCACGATCTGCTCGATCCTGAATCTTATCCGCATCGGAAACCGGAATGTCGAGCGGTCCACCAGCACCCCACACCCGGTATATCTCGACCTGGGCCTCCGTCGGCGGACCCACAAATGGCTTCATTGCAAGAACCGTCGCAATTGCAGTGAACACCTCTT
>DASZJS010000465.1:0-3821 GCA_035947935.1 Gemmata sp.
GTGAATATGTCGGGTCATTGTTCCGGGCGACAGGCAAGCCTTATCGCGATGTTACTGCACACCCGGGCCACGTTCATCACCGAGCCAGATCGCCCCTCTGGAAGGTAACCAGGCCGATGTCCCGGATGCGTCCGCAGTCCAAGAAGACCAGTCTCAATCGTGGAGTTGGAACGGCGAAGACGGTGAGTTCCTCCCGCCTCACGATGTCATTCGAGTACGTCGGCCCTGCACGCCCCGAGGAGGCCCGCAAGTTCGGGTTGATCTGATGCGACTCCGTTCGTTCATATCCGCAAAGCTCCACGGGCTGAGGGTGACCGGATGCCATCTGGACTACCACGGGAGCCAGACTATCCCCCAGTCAGTTCTCGATGCTGCTGGCATCCTGCCCTACGAGCGAGTCTTGGTTGTCAATCAGGCAAATGGTAAACGATGGGAGACCTACGCGATTGCCGGGGAGGAGGGCGTATGCACCCTCAATGGGGCGGCAGCCCATAACGGAGCCGTCGGGGACCAGATCATCGTCATGACGTTCACCCTTGCCGAGCAGTATGAGCCAGCAAGAGTGCTGTTCTTCGACGAACGAAACCGGGTCCGGGAAACGCTCATCTACGACCGGGAGCCGAGCCATGATCCCACTTAGAGTTCTGGAACTCGGCAATTTCGTGGTTCCGGCCTACGCTGGGATGATTTTGGCCGAACAGGGCGCCAGTGTCCAGAAATGGACGAACGGGAAAGACCCGATTCTCGGTTGCCGGTCGGGAGCTGAACTCTGGGCCTGGATCAACTACGGCAAGACGCTGGTAAACCGCCCTGTCGCCTCGCTGCCGGGCGATCCTCCAGCGGTCAATATTGTGATCGACAACTTCAGGCCCTCAACTCTTGCGGGCTGGGGGGTTGATCCGGCGGCCCTTGCCGAACGGCACGGATGGGTGTGGGTGTCGATGCGCAGTGAGGTCGGGGAGCGATCGTTCGACTTGATCGCCCAGGCGCGTAGTATTCGAGAATATGGCCCGCACGTTCCATTCTGGCTGGGAGACACCGCGGGCGGGTTGTGGTTAGCGTTCAAGGCCGTAACCATGTGCCTGGCGAAGAAGCCGGGGCATTATGTTCTTGGGCAGGCGTCCGTGCTTCAGAAACTGGTCGAGGGGGAATTGCAGGTCAAACGCCCCGAGCCTTTGCTGGGAAACGTGGTGCCCTGGGACCCGAGGCGTACTTCATGACTGAAGAGCGAGCGGTGGTGGAATACAAAGGCGAGCGGATAGAGGAGCCCATCAGGGCACGAGACTGGAAGTTGGCGAACCTGTGGCATGTCAGGGGAAGGATGAGGGTGTGAAAAGGTTGCGGTCGACTTAGTATATCTGTCCTATTTTCGGGGACCAGTTGTTCGCTCCGGTCGAGGTGACCGAAGCAGATTGGAGCAATTGCGTTGTGCGCGTCGGTCGGGCAAACGAGTGGCACTAGCTTAAGAAGCAAATCGAATTGTGGAAACGACTTGTGCCGACAATGCGGTAATTCCAGGCGGGATCCCCCATGGTTGCCCTCATGAAATCGCAGCGTCCGCACCCAGTTGGCGTTCTGTTTAGGACGATTTCTGGTAGCCATAACTTTCTGCAATCGAGCAACTTGTACCTAAGCTAGTGCCATTCGTCTGATCGACCGCACTGGCTAGATAGTGTGCTCGATACTTCCTCGAACCACGCCTGTGAATCAGGGGTTTTCGACCTTGAGAGGCTTGGCGACTTTCAGAAGCCAACCGTGCCGAAGGGCGTCCTTTTCTGTCAGCCGTTGGACGAGCCCAGTGATGTCCACCCGAACTTCTTTCGCCTTCGGATCGATCGGTACGGTTACGGCAGCCTTTTCCACGAACGAAGGCTGTTTCTCCCAGGTCACCGTGTCCTCTTCCCACGCCTCTTTGACCTCGTGAATGGAAATTTCAAACGGTCGTTTCGGGGTCGGGTGTTCACCAATGCCTGCGTCGAAGTGCAATACGAGTTCCGCCTTCACCACTTTGCCCTCAAGCTTCGGTTCAAAGTGGAGCAGCATACGGTTGCGATCGGCGAGGTCGAGTGCCAGCCACTTCATGTGTCCCCACGGTTTGTCGGCCAGGTAGGAGATCACCGTTACGTCCGCGTCTGCGGGGTATTCCTTCGGTTCGCTCTTTTTGCCCTCGAAGACGATCGCCAGCGTCGGCGTTTTCGTGCCCTTGCGGCTGGAGTATGAGACCCATGCCGCCGGGTTCTCAGGCTCATCTGCAAGCTCCTCGAAATCCAGGTTCGTGGGCTTCTCCAGTCCCTGCTCGACTTCGTGTCCCGCGCCGAAACGAACTACGGCTTCGAGCTGGTTGGTCAAAATGACCTTCTCATCGACGACTTCCAGTTTGAAATCATCAACCCAGACGCGTCCCTTACCTTTGAGTGTGAAACCGAGTACGAGGTTGGCTGCATTCTTGTCCACATCGAGCACGATGGCGAACTGTTTCCAATCCTGGGTGTCCTTAACCGGTGTTCTTTTGGAGTGATCGTCACACTGCAGTACCGCCTCTTTGCTGTCAATTCGCATCCAGGGAAAGGTTGCCACCCGGACGTCATCCACATGACACAGTTCATCAAGGCGGACGACTACCACGGCAAGCGGCTCCGCTTCACGGGCTGGGTTAAGGCGTGCGACGTCGTCGTCGCCACCCTGAGCCAGCGCGAAGTACGCGCTAGCCTTTCCCCCGTGGAACACTTTGTGGTCGAGACCGCCCGAGAATTCCTCTGATCGAGAGGTGACTAACCTCCAGCCTTTTGGGGTCCCGGATTCGACTCGCGTTTCTTCGGCCTGCGGGGGATCAGCAGGGGCGTGAATCGCTGCCATCACGCCCGCGCCCGGCTTATTAATTACACCAAGCGGGATGGCAATCGGCGCTAGGGCTAGCAAGCTCAAGGCGACCAGCTTGTATTTGATAAGCGTCATGGATCGGAGCACTCCTGTTGCGAGGGCAGCCGGCGTCGCGACACCTATCGCGACCGGTGTATTGGTTGTGAATGCAAGCACAGCCGAACGGGTGGCCTCAAGGAGAGCAAACGACGGGGCGCAACATGCCCTGTCGGTAAGGGCCGTGGTTAGGACCACCGACGAGATTGCGACTCCGCGGCTTGTCAGCCGGTTGCACAGCCGCTCACGCGCCCACGCTAACCTTGAGAGCACCGTACCACGCGGGCAATGCAACTCCTTCCCCGCCTCGGCGGTCGTCATGCCTTGCAGGTAGCAAAGGATAAACGCATTGCGGTACTTATGGGGTAGTCGGTTGATCTCCTCATCCAGCAAGGCGGTGATGTCGTGCCAGACCGGGTCGGATGGAGCTATATGGTCCGTGTCGCCGAACGGTAACTCTCGTGCGTGACGGCGTGCTATCAGTGAGCGAGCCTTAAGAGCGGTTCGGTAAGCAACGCCATACAGCCAGCTTGCCAGCTGTTGGGGACGGTCGATGGAGGAGGCGCGGCGTGACAAGACGAGAAAAGTTGCCTGGAAGGCGTCCTCGACGTCATCGCTACGTCGTAGCAGACGCCGACAGACGGCGAGGACCATCGGACCGTGCCGCTGAAGGAGTAGCGTGAATGCTGCCTCATCGCGGTCAGTAACATATCGCGACAAAAGCTGACCATCACAGATTGCATTGGCGCACGGTACCGCGACACGATGAAGGAACTCGGCTAGCCCTCGCGGTTCCCTTTTAGCCATTTCCAGTGACTCCCGCACGCGTGTTCCATAGGGTACTGCCGACAAAACCAGTCGTGATTCAGTTATTTTTTGCAAAATTCAGAGAATTGGGACAAGTG
>DASZJS010000466.1:0-3860 GCA_035947935.1 Gemmata sp.
AAACGTGAAGAAAAGCCGCGATTTAAGGGAGTCGAACTCTACAGTTGGAAGGACAAGGCAGACGATTGGGTGTTCGTCCTGCTCAACGGCACGAACACATTGAAGAAAGAAGAACAGGTGAAGGAGGCCAAAGGCCAGATCAAGGGTGCCGATGAACTCAAGAAGGCGCTTGCTCTCCTGGCTGTGGGGGAACAAATTGCCTGGACACATCGAGTCAAGGGATTCGAGTTCCCATCAGAAGCAACCCGGAAGGAGATCAAGAAGGCCGCCAAGGAGGCAAAGATCGTTCTCCGGATTGCTGGGGACGAGGAGGAATAAATTCCTATATCGGCATTCTCGGCAGTCGGTCGATACTCACACACTTTCCACGTGCAATCTGGTCCGCGGCATGGTTGGATAGGCGAGATTTCCCACGTTGTCGCCCGAACAACGCCCTTACTCCATCCGAGGATTGACCCATGTTCTGCCGTGGATTGCTGCTCTCCATCCCAGTTCTCGCGCTGGCTCTGTCTGATGTTCGGGCAGACGATGAGAACCCCGTTGTGACCCTTGCGAAATCGAAGGTGAAGGACAAGACAAAACCGTTCGGCATGACCGTCACATTCAAGGTGAAGGTCGGTGAAGAAAAGGCGTTTGAAGAAGCGTTCAAGCCATGTGGCGCTGCGACGCGGAAGGAAGCTGGTTGCCTTGGCTATTTCCTGAACCACGATCTCGATGAACCGACCGTTTTCATGGTGTATGAGCGGTTCAAGAATATCGCTGCGCTGGAGGAACACGCCAAGACAAAGCACGTTGAAGAACTGCTCAAGAAGGTTGGTCCGCTACTCGATGGCGATCCCAAGGTAAAAGTGTACGTTCCGGCAGGGGAGTGAGTGAAGAAGAAGGGATGAGGGATAAAGGATGAAGGATGAGAAACCTTCTTCCGTCTTCCCCTCATCCTTCATCCTTTATCCCTCATCCCTTCTTCCCAAAACTCCTCTTTCCAGCTTGCCCCCGTCTGCCCTACACTACGCGGTCAAGTTGAGTGTCGAAGCCTTCTCAATTCGTGCGGAGGGTCGCAAGGATGCGAATTTGCGTTTACGAGGACCGGTACGTTCATGGACTGGAGCCGCTCACCCTCACTCGTCCAGCTATCGATTTGCTCTGTGGGCTGACAACCCTCGGGGAGAAACAGGCCCGTTACTTCGCGGCAACGGCTTTTGGGCACCTGTGCCGATCCCTTGTGGCCGACCAGATCCGGACTCGCGATCCACTTGCCCGGGTGAATGACCCCGCCTGGCTGCGAGCAGCACCAACTATTCTCGTGAATGCCCGATGGGTGCCACCGCCTCACCCGCGGTCTGGTGGGTTGACAATTCATCGCCGCGGTGTGGGTTACGGCTCCTCAAATTTGTTCGCAGACGGCTCGTATCTCGGCACGGTCGATGGCGAGATTGCGTTCGCAGTCTTGGGTACTCACCTGCTCTCAGCCGTATCGCCTGCTACCCTCGACGATTGCCTGACCGACTGGATTCAGTCCCTCCCGGCCCGTGAAGTCGGAGGAACCCTCGTCTCGCGGCCGTGGGAATTGATCGACCTGAACACCAACCAGATCGTTCGCGATTTCGAAGCTGTGGCCGATCAAGGCGTTGCTGGTTTCCACCCCACCGGCTTTGCTCTTGTTGGACCGGCAGACCGCCTGGTCATCCACCCATCCGCCCAGATCGATCCGATGGTGGTCGCGGATACCACACACGGCCCGGTGGTGATTGGTGCCGGGGCGGTTGTTCACGCGTTCACAAGGTTGGAAGGGCCATGTGCGATCGGGGATGGGACCGTTCTGCTCGGGGCGACTGTGCGGGCAGGTACGACGTTTGGGCCGCGATGCCGGATTGGTGGAGAGGTCGAGTGCAGCATCGTTCTGGGGTACACGAATAAGTACCACGACGGGTTCCTCGGGCACAGTTATCTTGGCGAGTGGGTCAATCTGGCTGCGGGGACAAGTACGAGTGATCTGCGGTGCGACTATCGAACCGTAAGCGTTCCGGTCGATGGCCATGAGTTGCAAACCGGCCTGACCAAGGTCGGGGCGATGATCGGAGATCACGCAAAAACCGGACTCGGAGTGCTGCTGGATTGCGGAACGACAATCGGGCCGTTTGCTCAGGTACTTCCAAGCGGCGGGTTCGCTCCACGGACAATCCCTGGCTTCACGCGAGCAGGATCGTTCGGACTGAAAGAACTCACGGATGTGGATCGCCTGCTCGTCACAGCGGATGTTGTGATGCGACGACGGGGGAAGGAACTGAGTCCGGTTCTGGATGCAGTCTATCGGACAATCGCGGCTCAACGTCCCGTCTCGCCCGAGGTGCTGCCACTACGCCGATCGGCGTAGAGTGAAGACAGGAGACAGGAAGACGCTGACCAACCCGTCGTGGCCCATCCATTCACTTCCCACCCTGACGGCGACCGTGGACAACATCTACCTGCTCGACAAGGAAGGCCGCTACCGTTATGTGAGCCTGGGCGGGGCGAGAGTGTTGGGTTTGGAGCCGGAGCAGATGACTGGAAAGCGGTGGCAGGAGTTGGGCCTGCCCGCCGACATCATGGAGCGATTCGATGCCCAGCGGGAGCGGGCTCTTGACACCGGCGAGCCGCAACGCCAGCGGACGGGCGGGAGCCACCATTACGAGTACAGCATCGCCCCGGTGCGGGGCGAAAACGGCAGCTTCGAAGCGGTGGTGGTCGTCTCCAGGGACGACACGGAGCGGAAGCGGGCAGAGGAAGCATTGAGAGAGGCCAGTGCCACACTCCGCAGTTTCTACGACACCGCCCCGGTCATGATGGGGGTCGTCGAGGTCAGGGGCGAGGACGTGCTGCACCTGACTGACAACGCAGCCACCGCCCGTTTCTTCGGCACCGACCCCGCTTCTCTCGCCGGGCGAATGGCCAGCGAACTGGGCGTTCCCCTTGACCACCTTCGTGAGTGGGTCCACCACTACCGGGAGAGCGAGCGGACCGGGCAACCGGCCCGGTTCGAGTACCAGCATGAGACGCCCAACGGACGCCGCTGGCTGTCGGCCATTGTCTACTGCATCGAGTCGCTCCCCGGAAACCGCTGCCGCTGCTCCTATGTGGCCGAAGACGTGACTGAGCGGAAGCGTGTGGAACAGGCGATGCGGGCTGCCGACCGGCGCAAGGACGAGTTCCTGGCGACATTGGCGCACGAACTCCGCAACCCGCTGGCCCCGGTCAGCAACGCCCTGCAAATTCTAAAGATGCCGAGAGTGGATGCGGCGACCATCGAACGGTCACGGGACATGATGGAGCGGCAGGTGCATCATCTGGTGCGTCTGGTGGACGACCTCCTTGACATGTCAAGGGTGATGCGGGGCAAGATCGCTCTCCGCAGAGAGCGGGTCGAACTTGCCACGGTCGTCGCCCGTGCGGTCGAGACAGTGCAGCCAGTCGTGGATACCCAGCACCACGAATTAATCGTGCTTCTCCCGTCCGAATCCTTGCTCCTCGACGCCGACCCGGTGCGGCTCACCCAGGTCTTCGGTAACCTCCTGACGAATGCGGCCAAATACACGGAACGGGGCGGTCGCATCCATCTGACCGCCGAACGTGACGGCGACATGGCCACAATTCGGGTCCGGGATAACGGCATCGGGATCGCACCGGACATGCTGCCGCACGTCTTCGAGTTGTTCGTGCAGGCCGACCACGCCGCCACGAAGACCCAGGGCGGCCTGGGGATCGGGCTGACCCTGGTAAAGAACCTCGTGGAGTTACATGGCGGAACGGTCAAGGCGCAGAGCGATGGTCTGGGAAAGGGATGCGAGTTCGTGGTCCGGCTCCCGCTTATGGTGCAAGGGCTC
>DASZJS010000467.1:0-7998 GCA_035947935.1 Gemmata sp.
TGGACCGGACAGCCGTGGCAAGGTATTCGAGACTGAACCGCCGCCATAAGTCGCCATTGTGCGGGTCGGCCAGAAGTTTCTGGACGCCCGCGATTTCCTCGTGCAGGAACCCCTGTACGTCAGGCATGTGGAAGTAGTACCGGTCGGATTCGACGCACGGCTTGGAAAACCGCTCCTTCCAGAGTCCGCGATGTGCTTCCACAGCGATCTGGTACGTGTAGTTGAACCCGTATACATCTACCATCTGAGCCGGCGGGAACGGCAAAGACGCCCGGCGGGACTTGGTCGCCGGAACGATGGCGATGGGCAAGGAACCCTTAATGAGGTTGTTGTACTTCATGTAGGTCTTCGCGAACGTCTCTCTGTCCGCTACTTTGTTTCCCATCTTTGCCTTTTCCCGCAGCAGATCATCAACCCACGTCCACTCGCTCCGCTTGAACAGCGGTTGCAAGGACAGGACATATCGGAGCGTTTCGAGTTGAGAAAGGTTGTCGGCAATTCCTTCCGGGTACGTATCAACCAGTTCAAAGAGTTGAGCGACTTGCCCGGTCAGGTCGCCCGAGGATGCCGGCCGGCGGTCGTCGAGGTAGATCGAATTCTCGGGGTTATTGATGAACTGGGTCACCGGGTAGGCGATCTGTTCGACCAAGTCGTTGAGGACGAGGTTGCGGAAGGTCGTCGGCAGGAGGTCGGGGTTCAGGTGCGGTGTGAGCGTCATAGTCATCTCGGCACCATGACCAGCCTCGGTACATTTACCCGGAAGGATTGAGATGGGGAACCGAATCAGGTTCAGCGCATAGCCGGGCGAATCAGCCGTGTCGTCCCCTTCATTGATGCGGCGGAGCTCGTGCAGGTGCTGGAGGTATCTGGCTTTTTGGTTCAGGTATACCTCGGGCTCGATGCTTATCACTGGGCCGCCCTGAAACTGGTAGCCCGGGCCGGTGACCGTGCCGATCGGAGTGCGTGTAATGATGTTTTGCCCACTTGGGTTTATCATGCTGTTGAGAGTGCTGGCCAGGGACGGTGCATCAGTCGGGGAACTGGACGCGGGAGAACCGGAGCTGGACGAAGGTGAGGCAGACGCCGACGGCGAACTGGACGAGGGTGTATTGGACGAAGGTGAGCTGGACGTGGGGCTGGATGCTGAGGACGGGGTGATCGTGAGGGTCGCCGTTGGGTTGGCCGCTGCCAGGGCGCTAAGTAATGTCGCCGGGTTGAGCGCCGCCGCAGGGGCCAATGTTGCGGAAGGCGGGCTGGCAGGCGGAGATAACGATGTCGATAAAGAGACGGCCGGGGCAGATTTGAACAGCCCACAACCACCGCCGCCGCTGCCGCCTGGGGCAGAGGCGGCCGCCGCAGCGTTCGACAGGTAAAGCGCCTCCTGGAAGAACGCCTGGTCAGAGCGGGCCGATGATCCCTGGATGGAGTATGTGAAGTTGCCGAGTTCCTGCGCCATATAGTCTTCAAACTCTTGCCGGTGCTTCGTCATCCGAGCCTGGCCCCAAACCGACGGAGTTTGGACCGCCACACTCCCGTACAATTCGATGTGCCGCTCGAGATGGTCGATGTCGTGGGCCAGTGCGTGGATCGTGGGTGACGAGCACTCCTTGGTGTGAACGCCGCTGTAATCCGTCGCTTCTAGGTCGTACTCTGGCGGGGCCTCCAGGTGGTGACAAGCCGTCAACCCAAGGCATACAGACAGAATTACGACCGCGGCGGACGTACGCACCAACCGGGCATTGAGGTACGTGGGCATGTGTGCTTCCTGCACGAGGAAGGCCGCATCCCGCCGGTCTCGCCAGCAGGGCTGTAATTTAGTTTGAATATCGACGTGAAGTGGGTCGGGAGATTAGGAGAACTGTACGCTTTATACTGATACCATCGAACGCACTCCAACAGCGGTTAGAGAATGTAAAATATTCCTAAAGAGGAATGTCATAGTAATTTGTAGGACCACGCAATGGGAACTGAATTGCGCCCCGTTCCTGATCCTCAAAGTAAAACAGACGGCCATACCGGCTGTTACCGGCAGCTACGTTGCCTAGCATGAAGCCGCCGTAGATGAATTGGTACTGAGGCAATCTGATGAGCTGAACCTGACCGAGGTTGATCTCCAAACCGTTGATCGCAAGCCCTATCAGTGCGGCTCCGATCGGGTGATCGCTTCCGGGCGTAAAGTCTTCACTCTGCAATTGACGAAAGTCATCCGCCTCGATGCAGGCGGAGTAGTATGTGAAGGCTTTCGGCTTGTCATCGATGAGCCCCGTAAGATGGGTAACCCGGTCTCCTGGGTTGGCCTCACAGCGGCCCGCTTCGCCACCTCCATCCAACATGGCACGGATTGGGGTAATGCGGGCTGATATACCCACGGTCGTACCCTCGAGGGTTTGGATAAGGGCCGACAGTGCTTCGACCGTGTTCTTGAGTTGTTGGATCAAATTCTCGTTGTTAGCAATCGCCGGCTGCTCGGTCGCTGCCTTCTCAGGGGCGATGACTCCCTCCACCTTGTGCGGCTTAACCACTCGTCTGCGCCCTGGTTTGTTCCCCGATTTGGGCTGTATCTCCGCCACATCAGGACTGGTCTCACCCTTGCCGGCCAGTCGTTTCCCGGCCGGCTTGCCCGGTCCCTCGCTCCCTTTCTTGGACCGCTTCGCCATGGCAGATCTCCGGCAGGCTGCATTGATTGGGCTAACGAGTCGCCGCGTTTGGTTTGACCAAATAGGAGTTTAGTTGCCATCGGCGGCTTGTGGCTTTGCCGGGACCGGCCCTGTACGAATGGCGTTGACAGCGTGATCGATGGCCGAATCGAGGATCACGTTCTGCCCACGCAGGAGTTGTAGCTTTGAGAGTGTCGGCTTCGCGCCCCAGCCCAGAAGCCCTAGCGCTTTGACGGTGTGATAACAGATAAACTCGCTATTCGTCTTATTGAATGCCGCACCCGCCACATCGAACTCTTTGTCGATAACCTGGCCCAACCCTCTCGCGATGTCGTATGCGACGGTCGCGTCGCCGCCGATGCTCCCCAGGGCGTCAATGGCGCCCACCCGCGCCAGGGCGGTCAGCGATTGGTCCTTCGCCCTTTCCACCAACTCATGAACGATGCTAAGCTTGTCCTCGGCGGTGAACGTGTTGGGCGGGGTGGCGTCTTTTTTCGCCGCGGGGGCAGGCGGCGGGTTCGACACGACCACGGTCGAACCCGGGGCCGCCACGATGAGCCCTGGGGTAGTGGTGGGGGTGGTTCCCTTCTTGTCGGTGCTGGCGGGCGGTGGCGATTGCACGACCACGGTCGAACCCGGGGACGCGACCACGGTACCGGGAGTTGGAGTCCCTGTCTGGGCGAGGGCGGACGCCCCGCACAGTGAGGCCAGGAGGAGAACCGTGGCCACCCGGCGGGAGGGGAAGGGAGCGACAGGACGAGGGCAAGTGAAGATCATGTCGGCTCCATAACAAAGCGATCACGTCCATCCCCAGCCAATGAGGCAGGGGGGAGCACGAGAACGCCGCGTTTGATCAGAATATTGTTCATTCGATCATGAAACAGGGCCGTTACGGAGTCAACCGCAAACCGACCGCCGAAGGCGATTCGAACGCCAGCGGGACGGGCTGTATGAATTGGTGGGACAGGCGCGGGTCACTTGGCCGGTGGCGGGCTGAGAGCCTTGTTCTGGAACTGGATCGCCTTGTAGTCCGTATAGTCGATGGGGCAGACCGCCCCCTTCCCCTGATCCAGATCGAAGCCGAATTTGGACAGGTCCCCGTAAACCGTGAACAATTCCTTGCCGTCATCGGACGAGTAGGTCACATACGCAAATGAACTAAAAGCATAAGGTACGCCCCACAGACGTCTATAGTCGTCATAAACAATCGATACAAGATTGGCGGATTTAATCTTGCACTTCCCAACGGGGATCAACGCCGGCAGTTTGTCCCATACTGTTCCGTCCATCCATTTCTTTGGATCCTTACCCTTGTAAAACTCGTCGCGGGACAACACGAAAACGGCGGCGGCTGCCGTCTTGGGCGCGGTCGGCTTCGGGGCCTTGGCCGCCGCTGGGGCGACCGGATGGTAACCGACCAGCACCACGGTCGCCCCGGGGGCTGCCACGAGGACGTCGTCGGCCTGGGATCGGTCTGCAGACACCCCCGACAGCACGAGACCCCAGATTGACAGCAAGGACAAACGAAAAGCGGGCAAGCCTGTCATTTAGAACTCCCGGATATTACTGTATGATTCCTCCGGACTACCCAAACACGCTAGTCTATCCAGATTAATATTCTATCGTCACAGGTCAATACTGGTGCGATCGAACGCAGCAGTTTTTCCCATGTTGGGTTGATCCATTTGAGCCGCAGGCAAGAAGCCTTCTCATCGGTGATTTCTCGCCCCTCATCGTCACGCGGTTCGGCTCCTCCAAAACGGAGGCATCGCCGTCCCAAGAACATTCAATGAGAAGCTCGACATCGGCGATCATTTCGACTGCTGGCATCTCGATCTACTTCAATAAAGCGATCCACACTAGATTACGAGAGTGAGAGGGTTTCTGATCGCGGGTGGCATGAGGTTCGTTACACGCCGGGTTACAAAAGGCTTGTCCGCGATTCCTCCGCACACGCGCGTTCCGCCTCCTGATGGTTGTGATGATTCCCTCCACATCTTTGGGGTCGTCTCCAGCCGCAACTCCCCGAAACTAGTCCCTATAATCTCGAGTATCAGACGTGCGTTTTAATCTCCTCCATCACGAAGCCCTCGTCGTGCGAAAAGGGAGATAAAGGGTACCCAGGGGCGACACGACCCATGACCTGCCCCAAGCCCACCTACCCCGCATCGCAAACCTGACTCCTTGCCATTGGGTGGTGGGAACTGTGGTCCAAGGACCTACCCGGAACCTTTCGCTGATTGCGGGGTTGGATCGAGGAAGCCCTGGTCGTCTGGAAGATTCAGAACCGGCAGGCTCCCGCGCATACTGCCGACGGGGCAGCGGTAAAACGTCACTGGACTCCGAACCGCTCTCTGGATGCGGTGACAACCCTGCGGCACTCGTTTTGCTCTCTAGTGTCCGCAGTACGGCCCCCTATTCACTGCTGGTTGCTCCCATGACCGCGCCCCAGGTCGATGTTCTGGTCCAGAGTTGCTGGCGTCTGGCGTTGGCTTTGGCCAAAAAGTTCACTCGAAGATATCCCTTCCTTCAGGATGAATTCGAGTCCGAGGCGATTTTCGCTTTGCACCGGGCTGCGACTCATTTCGACCCAACGCGCGGATTTCAGTTTATAACGCTCGCATATGTCAGCATCCGGAGAGCGTTGCATCAATATCTCACCCGCGAACGCATGATGCACCCAGACAGGTTTCGACGACCGAATCCTACGGATTCGGAAGACGATCCGCTCACGCGATTCGCATCCCCGCAGCAACCCGACCGCATAGAGTTGGTTGAGTTGATTGAGATGGCCCGGGGCGCGACGTACCCACTCGATTGGGAGTTGCTCACCCGGCGCGTGCGCGACAATGAGAAGTTGGGCTCCCTCGCGAAGGAACTGAGCGTCAGTCATCAACGGATTCGGCAGCGGGTTGCCCGAGCGTCCCAAGCGGCCAGGGAAGCCATTCGGGGAAAGGCATGAGGTCGGGGTGACGGGTGAGATGGCCACGGGGCGTGAGTAGAACCAATCTACAAATACAAGCAGCCCGGCTGCACCATAGCCGGGCTGCCTAACCCTGACAGGGGCAGAGCAAGCCAAACGTCACTTCACAGGAGAGGACGCCCTACCGTCCCAGCGTGAAGCAAAAAGCCTTGCGCCCGACACCATCTGACGTATACTCCAGTTGGGATTTCTCATTCCAGGGGGTATCAGATGGCGTTTAAAGACAACTTGAAACGAGTCCGAGAGAAGAAGGGATGGAGTCAGGCTCGGGCAGCATATGAGGTCGGAATACCGTTTCGCAGTTACCAGAACTGGGAAGCAGGAACCAGGGAGCCGCGTCTTGATGCCTTGAAGCTACTGGCGAATGGTTTCGGGGTCGGTGCGGACGTGCTTCTTGAGGGCATGGGAAAAGAACCGGAACTCATTAAGCCGAAGAGTCGGAGGGTGAAACTGAAGTTGAAGAAGTGAGGGGACAGGCGCGACAGTCTCGATTCACAACCCCTCTTTAACTCTCATCCCACCAGATGAACCCCCTAGAGCAAATACAGAGCCTTCGTCGCGACCGTTCTTGGGAACCCCGCGGACGATAACGCTCAGATGGTTCTTGCGGACATTCTATGCGAATCGGATGACCCGGATGAGCAAGCCTGGGGGCAGTTCGTGAGGGCGGGTGTGACGGCGACCCAATTCGACCCAGAAGCCTTCCCCACTGGGTTCAGTCCAGTCGGAAACACACTCGGAACCCGAGGTCGTTGAAATAATCATCGGGCGAGATCCCGCTGCGGTTTGCTATGCGACAACTCTTGGCCCTGCTGATCCAAGAGCCGCCGTGAACCACACGACCAGTCATTGACCGTTCATACCTATTCTCGCACCACTGCCACACATTCCCGTGCATGTCACACAAACCCCACGGGTGAGGCCAGTCCTTCGCATAACTTCCCACCTCCGTTGTCCGCTCTTTGTAAGTGCCCTTCTTGTCCATCCCATACGGAAAATTGCCATCGCAGTTCGCTTGTGACCCGTTGAGTTCATTCCCGAAGTAGAACGCCTGTTTGTTCCCCTTGCCACCACGGCAGGCATACTCCCATTCATCCTCATGAGGCAGCGCAAACTGACCTGCCTTGCCGAATACTTTGACCACTCCACCCCGCGTGTTCACCATCTCCACAAACTTCTGGCAGTCACTCCAACTCACCTGCTCTACCGGAAAACGCGATGTTTCCGAAATCTTGTCCTTCTGCAGCTTGTCTTTTCCCTTCCCGTCCGGCTGGAACAAACTCGGGTTACCTCCCATTACTATCTTCCACTCCTCTTGCGTTACAGGGTACTTTCCTAGCCAGAACTCATGCATCTTGAACTTACCCCGTTTTTCCTCTGTTTCGTCGTCCAAGTAATCCGGTCGCACCCCATCATGAAACTCCTTTGTGATGTAATCCTGCTCCGCCTTCGGGGAGCCCAATTGGCCTTCGCCTGCCGGGATGTAGCAGAAGTCCATGAACACATTTGGAGCGATCTCGAATTTCCTCACCTCACCCGCTTTTGGATCCTTTTCAGGATCAACCCGTTCGCGACTAGCCTCAACAGAGCGAATGCCGTTTGTGACATAGCCCACTGTGATCGCAAGCGTGAGAAGGATTGGGAAAGCGATGCCACAAACGAGGCGGGACATGATGGGCTCCCGGGCAGAGTTGCCGTTCGTTTATTGGTGCAACCAGAAGTATATCGTCTCGGGTCGCATGGAAAATCGTCTGCGAGTTGGTTCGGGTTCCCCTCATCCACCCTGATTTCAGACAACTCCAGCTCTCGCCCTACTTGCCGGGCCGGATTTTCAATCACCTATAAACCCTCCCACTAAGTCGATCCCAGATGAACCGTGGACGCCGTTGTAAACGAGTTCAAAGAACTGCCCGAATAGCAACACACAGGCCCCGAGGGCCGTGAACATCGCAATTATGACCCACCGTGGCTGTTCTCAACTCTCAAATCTGGTGCCGGATTTACCCTAGGCGAAACAAGCTGAAGGCACCTAACCACACCGTAGGGGAGATACATAGCGGGTGTAGCATCCCATGTGACTCACGGACCGAACCCTCAACTCCTCATTGAGGCGGAAAAGGGCTGACTGGGAAGTCGCGTACTCTTCCTTTCGCTTTGTCGTTGGATTAAGATGTTTCCTACCTTCTACTCTCCGAGGGTCCTGAAATGCCGATTCGCCCTAAAAAGAACCAATTCAAAACCTCGAGTTGGACTTTCCCCAGCTTCAAGTCCCTTCTGAATTCCGGACGGACATTTCGTCAGCATTCTCGCAGTGCCAAATCGTCGGCTCGGCTGCTGGTCACCGAGCTTGAAGACCGG
>DASZJS010000468.1:0-26195 GCA_035947935.1 Gemmata sp.
GTCGAGGCTTTGCGAGCCCCACCATCTTCATCTTTGTGTTGGTGGGGCTCGCAAAGCCTCGACCCACCCTACAAGAACAATGACCGAAAATTCCTCACGACAGTTGGTACTCCGGCATCGTGAGGATGGCGTGAACGGTCTCACGCACGCGGCGATCGAGGGCGAAGCCCGTGGGTTTGCCTTCCGTCAGGAAGGTTACGAGTTTCGTCTTCGCCTCGGGTCGCACGCCACCAGGGACGTACAAATCGAGAAGTACGCGCACAATATCCTCGGCACCACTCACTTTCTCTTCTTGCAACAGTCGGGCCGGGTCGAGTGCCTTGGCAGGCGACGATGCCTCGTTGCTCGTTGAGGTTGGTCGAGTCCAGAGGGTGCCCAGGGCCAGCGCTCCGGCAAAGTTGTCGCGTTCCAACATCGTCGAGGTGTTCAGCCAGGTGCGGGCACCGGGCCAACCCTTGACGTTGGGTGGGGCGAACAGGCTCTGACCCATCGCGCTGAGGTGAGACACCAACACCCCATGCAGCAGCGGGCTGTAGTCTGGGTCGCGTTCCTCGTAGTGACGATAGATCGCCTGGACTGCCCCCACCACGTATTCCACAGGGCTCTTGATCCGCTGTCGGAAGGCGTGGTCGGAGTAGAAATGCCGTGAGCCCAGCATGGTCTTGACCAGACCTTTGATATCGTAATCGCTTTTGCGGAACTGATCGCACAAGGGTTCGATGAAGGCGTTCGGCGGAATGACGCTTTCGCCGATCAGGAACTGATAGAGCTTGCGGACGATAAATCGCGCTGCCGCGGGCTGCTCCAGAACGATCCGAACCACATCGGCACCATCCCACTTGCCGGTCTTTCCCAGAACCGTCTTGGTTTCATCATCGTGCAAGCTGGAATTAAACTGGAAGCCATTCAGACTCGTGTGCCAGCCGGTGAACGCTCGCGCGGCTTCGCGGATGTCTTTCTCGGTGTAATTGCCGACACCAAGGCTGAACAACTCCATCAACTCGCGGGCGTAGTTCTCGTTGGGCTTTCCCATGACGTTGCTGTTGGAATCCAGCCACATCAGCATGGCTTCGTTTTTGCTCATGGCCTGGAGGAATGGGCCGAACTTGCCGAGTGCGTGCATCCGCAGCAGGCAGTTCTGCTGGTACATCAGGTCTGCGCTCTGCACCTTGGCAATACTCGTCGCGAAGTGGTTGTGCCAGAACAGGGTCATCTTCTCGCGCAGCGGATAGGGGCTTCGCAACATGCAGTAGACCCACCAACTGCGTATCCTCTCGCCGCTCTCTTCGTGAACGAGGGCAATGGGGGCGACATCGTTCAGCGTTTCCTGGACATCCTCGTTCTGGGATTTCCCGTTGAGGATCAGGTTGAGTGTGCCCTCGTAACCGAGTCGCTCGGCATCCAGAAGATCGCTACGGCTGGGTCCAAAGCCCGCCCGACGATAGAGGTGCGCGGCCCATTTACGCCCCCACGGATCGGCAGGCGATGGTTGCCACGGCTGCCATGCCTCGGCGGGATCGAGCTTGTCCAGGGTCGGAAGTATTTTGGCCATGACGAATGTCCCTGTCTTTGTGACTCTGTCTTTGTGACTCTGTCTTGTAGGGTGGGTCGAGGCTTTGCGAGGCCCACCATCTTCAATCACTTCTTGACCGTCACCGTCAGGTGAATGTTGTAAGCTGGATTCTTTTCCTCACCCCGTGGGGAACTTCCCCGAAGATGAGCGGTGGCACCTTCCACCTCGTATCGAAACGCTTTTCCGGTAAAGGGATCGACGGGTAGCGGCACGGTAATGTCGGTCAGTTTCTCCGGCACTTTTCCCCCGTGGTCCGCAGCGTACATCCGCAGTGCCTCAACATGCCGCAACAAGGCAATTCGCTGCTCGAAACGTCCCTGAGTCTGTCGGAGTTTGATGACGGGCGGCAAGAGAACCGCCAGTTGTCCATCTCCCATCGACCCTCGCTCGGTATCACTCATCGCATCGATCTGCCAGGGGGCGAAAGACAGAAGTTTGACGCGTTCATCGCGTTGGATTTCGTACTCGTGTTTCTCGTTGAGCAGAATCACCTGAAGAGGCGGGAAATTCGGAACCAAACCTTCCGCTACGCCCGACTCGATCAGCCGAGCCCGGTCTCCGCGCAATTTTTCCGAGTCCTTGATCCTCGCGGTCAGTATTGCCCGGAAGTTCCGGGGAGCGTGGCCCGCCTGCTCGCGCGCAAAACCGAGTACACCCGATATCCGACTAACAACCTTCTCAATCTGCTCGTCGGTCATGCTCATATCATCCCGGAGCGGCTTGAGCTCGGTTGCGATGAGCGTTCCCGTTCCCTGGAAACCTTTGCGGAGGTCCACCAAGGGGCAACGCAGGTCGGTCAGCGCCCAATAAAGATTGGGGCAACCGGGTTGCTGCAACATCTCCTCAAGCGTGTCGAGCGTCAGATCGGCGATTGTGAGGCCGAGCCGGTTGGCTGGCTCGGTGGGGTTCTCCCCGAGATGATGGGCGAAGGCAAAGAGTGTTTTTGCCGTCCGGATTGCGTCATCGAATCGCCGCCCGGCGATCTCAACGCGAAACCGGACCTGGAGTGCTATTCCCAAGACATGGAGTGGCCCGAGTTCGGGCTGCGACAACTCCAGCCCATCGGTTTGGATGCGCTGGCTTATCTGCCAGTCGATGGTGTCCAGCCGAGCTGCCCAATCGGCCGAACGCAGGGCAGACCCTCCATACCCCTGGAACTTCTCCGCAGGCACTTCAGAAAGAGGCATCGACAGGAGCCGTGTACGCTCCGCGGTGGATTCCTTCCCGAAGAAGAAGTTCCGTTGCTCGGCGAAGCTGCGAAGATACCACTGTGCCGCATTCCCCGAATTCAACTCCCCCACTTCCGGCAAAAGCAGATATTTGAGAGCGGGCTTCGGAGCCGACATTGGCTGGACCGTCAATCGAACCGTTGCTTCTCCTGGTTCTCCCGCCCGAGCGTTGAGGGGCAACGCAACCGCGATTCCGATTGCAAGGAGAACGCGGGACATCTCAATGCCAATTACTCGCATCACAAAAGCTCCCGGTGGTCAGCACCACGGTCCACGTTGGAGATTCGTCTTGAACTCGAAACCCGCAACCTGAAATTGAGAACCCTTCATCACTTCTTGATCGTGATCTCGTAGTGGAGGTTATATGCTGGGATGCTTTCGGCCCCGGGAGGCGGGTTGCCCCGGAGATGAGCAGTGGCACCCTCCAGTGTGTAACGGAACGTCTTGCCGGTGAATGGATCAACCGGCAGCGGGACGGTAATATCGCTCAGCTTCTCGGGCAACTGCCCCTTGTGTTCCGCCGCGTACAGCCGGATTGCCTCAACGTGCCGCAACAGAGCAATCCGCTGTTCCACTCGTCCCTGAGCCCGACGAACCTTCTCAATAGCGCTCGCCAAACTACCTAACAGAGCTTTTTCTTTCGTCTTGTCGCTCACGATTCGGCTGACATGCTCTTCGATCTGCCAGGTCGGGAGGCTCATGAGTTTCATGATCTCATCCCGACGCACTTCAAACTCCCGTCTCTCATCCAGGAGAAGGAGTTGCTCGGCGGGAAATTTCAGCAGCCGCTCCTCGGGAATGCCGTACTCGACAAGGCGACTGCGAGCGGCTTCCAATAAAACCGGATCCTTGGTCCTTGCATCCAGCCAGGCCCGGGTTCCATCCTTGCGTGACCGCTCCTCGCGTAACTGATCGATGTGTGCAATCAGCTTCTTGAGCTGGGCCGGTGTCATAGGGTTGGTGTCATCGAGATCGCGTAACTCGGCCTGGATCATCACCCGCTCGCCTTCCATTCCCCGCTCCAGGGGAACCAGTGGGTTGGGCAGATTCGTGAGCGCCCAATAAAGATTGGGGCAACCGGGTTTTTCCAACATCTCTTCCAGTGGGACGAAGGCAATGTGCGCAATGGCAATGCCCACAAGGTCGCCGATGAGTGTCGGGTGTTCGCCCATGTGTCGCGACATGGCAAACATCGTCTTGGCCGTCACGATGGCTTCATTGAAATGCCCCTGGGCAATCTCGGAGCGAAATCGTTCTTGAAGGCCCGCAGCCAAGACACGGAACTTCTGCACATCGGGAAGCAACAAGTTGACGCCATCGGACTTTAACTTGAGGAGTATCTGCCAGTCGGGCTTGTCCATCCGGGCCGCACGATCCGCCTGGCGCAAAGCCGCTCTACCAAGCGATTCCCGCTCGACGAAAAAATCCTGATCCAGTAAACACTTGAGGTAACCCTCAATTGGGTTGCCCGGAGTCATTTCCTTCAACTCGGGCAAAAGCAGATACCGAAGTGCTGGCTTTGGTGCAGCCATCGGCTGCACGTTGAGACGGATCACCATTTCCGTGGGCGCAGCCTGGGTCGCTGGCGAAAATGCCACCATTGCAATGGAAAACGCAAACGGCAGCAGCACGGAAAATCTCCTGGCAAATGATGAAATCAAATGCCCATCATCCGGGAAGACGACACGGACAGCAAACCATTCCGCAGGAATCTGGTTTTTGGTTTCGTCCTTCTTATTTCGTCCTTTGTCCTTCGTCCCTCGTCATTCGGGAAGACATTTCAGCGCGTTACTCCGTTGTCTTCTCATGTTGAGCCTTCGACTGCGTTGCTCAAAAAGACTACGGAGCTTTTCCGAATGACGAGGGACGAAGGACAAAGGACGAAATAAGAGAGACGAAACAGGATTATGGATTCCTGATCGTGATCTCGTAGTGGAGGTTGAACGCGGGGGCGCGTTCTTCACCAGAAGGCGGGTTGCCCCGGAGGTGGGCCGTGGCTCCCTCCAGCGTGTAACGGAATGGCTTGCCAGTGAATGGATCGACAGGCAGCGGCACCGTAATGTCGCTCAGCTTCTCGGGCAACTGCCCCTTGTGTTCCGCCGCGTACAGCCGGATTGCCTCAACGTGCCGCAACAGAGCAATCCGCTGTTCCAATCGCCCCTGAGCCCGGCGAACCTTCTGAGAGAGCATCAGGCTACCAAACAGGGCTTTGTCTTTCGCCTTGTCGATTACGGTTCGGCCAGCCAGTTCTTCGAACTGCCAGGTCGGGAGGTTCGTGAGTTTCATGAGTTCATCCTGACGCGCTTCAAGTTCCCGTTTCTCATCCAGGAGGATGAGTTGCTCGGCGGGAAACTTCAGCAGCCGCTCCTCCGGAATGCCGTACTCGACAAGACGACTGCGAGCAGCGGCCAACAAAACCGGATCCTTGGTCCGCGCATCCAGCCAGGCCTGAGTCTTCTCCTTGCGTGGCCGCTCCTCGAAATCGCGTAATTGATCGATGTGTGCAATCAGTTTCTTGAGTTGGGCTGGAGTCATCGGATTGGTGTCATCGAAATCGTGTAACTCGGCCTGAACCGTCACCCGCTCACCTGCCATTCCCCGCTCCAGAGGAATCAGGGGGTTGGGCAGATTCGTCAGCGCCCAGTAAAGATTGGGGCAACCGGGTTTTTCCAACATCTCTTCCAGTGGAGCGAAGGCGAGGTGCGCAATTGCAATGCCCACGAGCTGGCCGATGAGTGTTGGGTGTTCGCCCATGTGTCGCGACATGGCGAATATCGTCTTGGCCGTCGCGATGGCTTCATCGAAACGTCCCTGCGCGATCTCGGAGCGAAATCGTTCCTGAAGGCCATTCGCCACGGCACGGAGCTTCTGCACATCGGGAAGCAGTAAACCGTAACCATCGGTCTTCAGCTTGAGGAGTATCTGCCAATCGGGTTTGTCCATTCGGGCGGCCCGGTCGGCGTGTCGCAGAGCAGATTTGCCGAAGACTTCCCTTTCGGCGGAAAAATCCTGATCCAGGAAACACTTGAGGTAACCCTCAATGGGGTTGCCCGGGGTTATTTCCTTCAACTCCGGAAGGAGAAGATAACGCAATGCCGGCTTCGGTGCGGTCATGGGCTGCACGTTGAGACGGATCACCGTCTCCGTGGGCGCAGCCTGGATCGCAGGCGAAAATGCCACCATTGCAATGGGTAACACAAGCGTCAGCAGCACGGAAAATCTCCTGTGGGCTTCGCTACGCTTTGCTTCGCGAAGCAGGGGCAAGGGGCAAGAAGTAAAAAACGAGCCGGAAGCGTCAGCGACGGTCCACCTTTCCAAGAAGAGCTGTAAGAGAAAAGCAGAATGAGGAAAGCAACTCAGTCCTGTCTTTTCTCTTACCCCTTGCCCCTACTAGCGAAGCGAAGCAATCGTGATCTCGTAATGAAGGTTGTGTGCTGAGATGCCTTCGGCACCCGGAGGTGGGTTGCCCCGGAGGTGGGCCGTGGCACCCTCCAGCGTGTATCGGAATGGCTTCCCGGTGAACGGATCGACCGGCAGCGGCACGGCAACATCGCTCAACTTCTCGGGTAACTGACCCTTGTGTTCCGCAGCGTACATCCGCAAAGCCTCGACGTGCCGTAACATGGCAATCCGCTGTTCCAGTCGCCCCTGAGCCCGGCGGACCTTCTGGAGAGCGGGCACCAGGAAATCAAATAGGGGTGAGTCCTTGTCTGGTTTGAGCCAATTGGTCTGTTCCTCGACCTGCCAGGTCGGGAGGTTCATGAATTTCATGACCTCATCCCGACGCACTTCAAACTCCCGTCTCTCATCCAGGAGAAGGAGTTGCTCGGCGGGAAATTTCAGCAGCCGTTCCTCGGGAATGCCGTACTCGACAAGGCGACTGCGTGCAGTCACCAGCAAAACCGCATCCTTGGTCCGCGCATCCAGCCAAGTCTGGATCGGGGTGTGTTTTTCAGAATAACGCAGTGCATCGAGGTGGACGATCAGTTTCTTGAGTTGAGCCGGCGTCATGGGGTTGGTGTCATCCAGATCGCGTAACTCGGCCTGGATCATCGCCCGTTCGCCTTGCATTCCCCGATCGAGGGAAATCAGAGGGTTGGGCAGATTCGTGAGTGCCCAGTAAAGATTGGGGCAACCGGGCTGTTCCAACATCTCTTCCAGTGGGACGATGGCGACTTGAGCAATGGCAATGCCCACAAGTTCGCCGATGAGTGTCGGGTGTTCGCCCAAGTGTCGCGAGAGAGCAAACATCGTCTTGGCGGTAACAATGGCATCATCCAAACGTCCCTGGGCGATCTCCGAACGAAATCGTTCCTGAAGACGCGCACTCAGAAAGCGGAGATTTTGAATGTCGGGAAGAAGCAGACCGATCCCATCCGTCTTCGTCTTGAGGAGTAGCTGCCAATCGGGTTTGTCCATCCGGGCTGCACGATCAGCCTGGCGCAGAGCGGATTTGGTGAGGATCTCCTTTTGTTCCGTGAAATTCTTATCCATGAAACACTGAAGATATGCTGGAATCGGATTGCCCGGTGTCATCTCCTTCAACTCGGGCAGAAGCAGATACCGAAGTGCCGGCTTCGGTGCGGCCATCGGCTGCACGTTCAGACGGATCAGCATTTCCGTAGGTGTGAGCTCGGGCGCAACTCGAGACGCTGGCGAAAATGCCACCATTGCAATAGGTAACACAAGCGTCAGCAGCACGGAAAAGCTCCCAGCAGAGGTGATCGAATCAAGTACCCATCATCCGGGAAGACGATGCAGACAACAAACCATTTCATTTTGCTTCGCTTCGCGAAGCGAGGGGCAAGTAATCAGGGGCAAGGGGCAAGACTGCGTTGCTTTCGTCTTTCTGCTTTTCTCTTACAACTCTTCTTGAAAAGGACCGTCGCTGACGCTTCCGGCTCGTTTTTTCTTCTTGCCCCTTGCCCCTGATTACTTGCCCCTACTCGAAATTGTGATCTCGTAGTGAAGGTTGAACGCCGCGATCTTTTCGCCACCGGGAGTCTGATTGCACCGGATATGAGCGGTGGCACCCTCAAGCGTGTATCGAAACGGCTTGCCCGTGAACGGATCGACAGGCAGCAGCACGACGATATCGGTCAGTTTCTCGGGCAACTGGCCTTTGTGCTCCGCGGCGTACATCCTCAAAGCCTCGACATGCTGTAACAAGGCAAACCGCTGTTCGTGTACCGCCTGATCCCGGCGGTATTTCAGAAGGGAAGCAAGGTGGACACCGTGGGCAAAAAGGAGTTCGTCTTTTGTCTGGGCGATCCTGGCAGCCTGTTCCTCGATCTGCCAGGGAGCGAACCTCATGAGTTTCATAAACTCATCCCGATGTACTTCAAACGCTCGCTTTTCATCCAGGAGGATGAGTTGCTCGGCAGGGAATTTCAGCGATCGTTCCTCCGGAATGCCATACTCAACGAGGCGACTCCGGGCGGCAACCACTAACGCGGAATCCTTGGTCCGCGTTTCCAACCATGCCTGGGTTTTCTCCTTGGATGGTGCCTGCGTCAAATCTCGCATCTGGTCGATGTGAGCAATCAGCTTTTTGAGTTGAGCGGGAGTCATCGGGGCGGTGTCATCCAGATCGCGCAGCTCGTTCTGAAACTCAGCCCGCAGGCCCGACATACTCCGATCGAGGGAAACCAGGGGGCTGGGCAGATTCGTGAGCGCCCAGTAAAGATTGGGACAACCGGGTTGTTCCAACATTTCCTGCAATTGGCCGATGGCCATTTGAGCAATGGCAACGCCCACAAGGTTACCGATCAGTCTCGGGTGTTCGCCCATGTGTCGCGACATGGCGAACATCGTCTTGGCCGTCACGATGGCATCGTCGAAGCGTCTCTGGGCAACTTCTATGCGGAAGCGATTCTGAAGCCCTTTGGCCAAAGCGAGAAGTTTGAAAACATCGGAGTCGGACAGACCAATCTCATTGGTCTTTGCGAGGCGCATCTGCCAATCGGGTTTATCCATCCGGGCCGCACGATCGACTTGCCGCAAAGCGGCGTTGCCGAAGACTTCCTTCTCGGCGGACAAATCTTGATCCAAAAGACATTTGAAATACCCCTCGACGGGGTTGCCCGGGGTCATTTCCTTCAATTCAGGAAGTAACAGATACCGCAGTGCCGGCTTGGGTGCGGCCATCTGCTGCACGTTGAGACGAATCGGCGTTTCCTTGGGTTCAGTTTGGACCGCTGGTGAAAATGCCACCATTGCGATGGGTAACACGAACGTCAGTGGCACGGAAATCTCCCGGCAGGTGATGGGATCAAGTGTCCATCATCCGGGAAGATGATGCGGACAGCAAACCATTTCACTATATGAGATTATACTGTTTATATTTGACTGGTTATTAATATATTATGATTATGGTTTTGAGATAGGGAACGGCCGGATGGTCGGCGGGTGGCCCATCGTCGGGTGCTGCCAGCCACCGCTCAACTGCCGGACCCGCAGCGCGGCATAGTGCTCCAGTTCGTTCAGATAAACGAGACCGTCGCGGTTGAAGTCGGCACGCCCGTTCATCCCTTCCGTCAGGCTGAGCGTAAAGAACCCGGCCCGGGTCGCCGGGCTCTCCATCGAGTACTCGCGACCCAACGACGATGCCATCACCACCACGCCGTAGTCATCGGTCATCAGGTCGCGCACCAGGTTGTCCGTCCGAGCTGGCTTGATCTCGGTCAGCGCGCCGGAGTGGCATGTGTCGAGAATCGCGACCAGCCGGCCGGGCATGTCCTCCAACCGGCTCTTTAACTCATCGCCGGCCAGACCTGTGCTTTCCAGGTTGCGGCCCACATCCACCGGGACCAGGTAGAACTTGCCGTTACGTTCGCCGCGACCTCCGTGGCCGGAGTAGAAAAAGATGCCCACGTCCCGAGTCGTCATCTTCGACTGCAACCAATCCAGCCCCTCGCGGATGTTTTGCCGGGTTCCCTGCATGTCCGTCAGCACTCTCATCTCGGTATTGGCGAACAACGCACGCGACTTCGACTGAATCGTTCTCGTGAGCAGGATCGCATCGGAGGCCGCGTAGTTCAGTTTCATGTCGCCGGGATACGCGGACACGCCGACGGCCAGAACGTACAGGTTGGGCTGTGTCTCCGCACCAGCGCGGGTGACGACAACAGCGGGCGACATGCCCTTGCTCACCGGCGACTCGGCCAACACCGCCAGCGTGTGCGAACCGGGGCTGAGCGGCACCTCCCAGGCAGCTTCCGCCTTTTGTTGTTTGGCGAACCGCTTCACGCCCGCGAAACCCTGGAACGGCCGCCCATCGACCAGGAGACGCATCGCAACGATCGGGTGTTTTGCGGTTCCCTCGGCCACAGCGCTTACGCTGACCGGTTTGTCGTTGGCGACCGGAGGTGCTGCGATGGTGACGTTCGGCGGCAGAACCTCTTCCAGAGCTGTGGGAGCGATCTGCAGGTTCTCGAACTTGTTCGCCATAGCCAGCGCGATCTGTAAATTGCCGGCCGGGATCAGGTACTTGATGAGCGCTGGCTGGTACAGGGACGCCCGGAACCGTACGGCCGGGTGAACCACTGGCAGCTTGTCGATCCCGGAGTTCACCTGCCATGCGATCAGTCGTTCGCCGTAGGGCGAGCACGAGTAGTACCCCCGCGGCACCCACGCGATCCACTCGCGCCCGACCGTGAACAAGGACAGCACGGGTTCCACGCGGTCCGGGGACCACACGCGGATCACCTGATCGGATGAGCCGCTGACGAAGTAGCGGCCGTCCGGCGATGGGGCCAGCGCGACTGTCAGCCCGCGATCGCCGCGGTAGGTGCGGATCAGTTTGCCGGTCCTGGTTTCGAGCAGGTACATAGCGTACGTCGCACCGACCATGATCCCCTTGCCGGGGAGGAAGGTGACGCTGTAGATGCGGTCGGAGCGCGACTTGTGCTGATACAGCGGCTTGCCGTTCTCGGAGACGGTGAACTGGAAGAAGTTGTCCACCTTGATGGAGTACGCGCCCTCTTCGCGGATGTGCCGTCCATACTCTCCGGCCTGGGGCGGCGCGCCGGGCAGGAATTCATCGAACTGGAACGTCTGCTCGATGGAGTGTAGGCCATCGGCCCCCTTCCGGTTGGTATTCCCCCATGCCAGCGACTTGCCATCCTTGCCCCATCCGACCGCCCAGATCGCCTTGCTCGCCGACTCGAACTTGCGGAGGACAGTACCATCGGCGGTGTTCCAGACGATGATTTCGTTGCTCTCGCCTCCCGCGCTCACGGCCAGTGTGCCATCGGCCGAGCGATTCACCGCCATGACCGTGTTCGGGTGTTCTTTGATCGTCGGCTGGTTGCCGGTCTCGATGTCGGTCACGCCCGCCCAGCCGCGTGCGTAGACCCCACCGAAGAGGAGCCGTTTGTCGCCTGGCAGGAACCGTATCTTCCCGATCTGGATGTTCTTGCCGTTTTCCCGCGCTGGCGGCACCGTCTTGGTCAACTTGCCAGCACGGTCGTACATCAGCACCTCGCCGCTGAAGCAGCCGACCGCCAGCGTGTTGCCATCCGATGTCCAGTCGATCGTGGTCGGCCCTTTGTCGAGCAACTTGACCTGGGTTGCGGGAGCCTTGTTGTTGCTCAGATCCCACGTCTTCACCTCCTTGTCGTAAGCGACGGTGGCGAGTACCGCTCGCTTCGGGTTGAATCGTACCTGATTCAAGAGTTTGCTGTGAGCGGCGACCTGATACACCCATTTGTTTGAAGGGAAATCGTACACCTGGAGGATGCCGTTGATGCATCCAACAGCAATCTGCTTGCCATCCACAGAGAAGTCGAGCGCGTAAATCGCTTCGCTCGCGCCAAGGACCACCGCGACCAGTTCGCCCGTCTCTACGGAGAGTATGTAAATCGGAGTGCCGGACTTGCCGCGGTTGAGGGCGAGGCCGCCAACGGCCAGCAATTTGCCATCGGGCGACAATGTGGCAGCGTGCGGCGTTCCTTCGACGTCCGGTCCGGCCGGCAACCAGATCGTGGACAGTGCCTCACCGCTTGTAACGTCCCACACGCGAACCGATTTGTCCTGACTCACCGAAATGACACGCTTCGCGTCCGGAGTGAAGAACACTTGCCGAACGAATGCAGTGTGCCCACCGGGATCGAGGGCGAGGATCGGGCGATTGTCCATCGGCGGCAGTGGGGGCAATTCGGGGAGCGGACCATCCGGTTTGAACGTGGCCGCGCGTGCGAACACGTCTTCGGCGGGTCCTGGCAGCGCGGGGAAGTCTCCTGGACCGGGTGGCGGAGTGTCGGGTGGGTTGGCGATGGGACCGATCTGCTGGTTGGCCGGTGGGATGTCGCTGGGGCCGAACGGCGGAGTGTCGAATGGATTGCCGGTGGGGCCGAACGGTGGGTTCGGGTCGTCGGAGTTTGGCTCCGGCGGATTCGGGTCGGGTGTGGGTGGGGTCGGGTTGTTCAGCGCTGGGGGCTCGTTCTGCGCTACCGGTTTCTTGTCCGAACCGCCGAACGCGAACACCAGTGCCACGACCCCACCGAAGACGAGCAAAGCGGCCGCGACCGCTCCGATGATGAGCGGCGCCTTCGACCTGTCCGTGTCCTTCCGCTTGTTCCGCTTGTCGCGCGTGGAACGGTTGTCATCACCCTTGCGTTCGTTGTGCTGAGGGATGGGCTTATCGCGCTTCGCCAGCAGGCGGGTTGAAGCATAATCGCCTTTCAGCGTCGCGGTGAACTTGTGCCCGCATTTCGGACACCCCATCTCGTGCTCGCCCGCACCACCAACGGTCAGGCAGAGCTTGGTATCGCATTCCGGGCACTGAGCTCTGAGAATGGGCATGGGCGCACCGGTTGGAAGAAACGCTGGCCCGGTGGGCAGCGAGGAAGCCGGGCGAGCGATTCCTTCGAGGTACGAGTTGAACGAAAAAGTGCTAACTGATGCTGACCGATGACAGTTCTTACGTCAAGGAAAATGCGGCTTCGAGTAGGGGCAAGTGTAGGCGTCACAAAAGTGCCGCGATTGGAGAACCGCCTTCACTTCTCGCGGCGAAGGATAAATCCGCTTTCAACAGGATCCTCCTTACCCGTCAATGGGGGTAATCCCATCATCTGACGCTGGAGGTTGACACGCTTGAGGTCGGCGTCAAGCGACATAAGGAGTTTGCCCTTCTTGAGGGCCACCCGATACGTCAGCTTGCTGCTCTCCGCTTGGAGATCGCGTGTCTTCTGGTCCATCTTGGCAAAGGTCGGATCGTAGGGAAGCAACACCAGGTTGCCGTTCGTCTCCCAGCGGTATCGGCCTTGTTGGCGCAACGGCCCACCCAACTGCTCTTGCTGCCGGACCCACTGGCCGTCCTTGTGGAACTCGTAGAATTCGGCCTGGAGTATCTCTCGCCCACTGACCCACCGGCCCACGATGAGGTCTCGGAGATTGCCCATAACAGGGTCGTCGTCGCGATAATCAACCGGAGCCCGCTCACAGTACCAGCTCATCACAATCTGCCCTTGCTCCACCTGCCAGAGCCGCATCGTCTCTTGAAAAAAGGCCAGTTCCAACTTCATCTTGTTGCCGGCCTTGTCGGTGACCTCCACAGTTTTACTGTCGAGTACCACGTAGGTGGCCGGTGAGTAAAACAGCCGCTCGAGCTTGCCATCTTCGGTGAACCGCCAGCTTTGATTGCCCTCCAACCAGAGACCGACGACCCGCTTGCGCGTCTGATCTATGGTGCCGCCAAGCCCTTCCCCATCGCGAATTGTCCCTTGCTTGCCGGCACGGCGGAAACACCGTGTCAAGCCGACCGAATACTCCAGTGTCCCGCCTGTGATCTCGCTCTTACCCGTCCACAGGAAGACGCGCAACTCCGCCGGTGCCAAATACACCTCGCCCACCGTCGCAGGGAGAGTGGCGCTTTCGAA
The DNA here is from genome assembly GCA_035947935.1 of Gemmata sp. Taxonomy (GTDB): domain Bacteria; phylum Planctomycetota; class Planctomycetia; order Gemmatales; family Gemmataceae; genus Gemmata. The sequence continues at coordinate 13,683 of DASZJS010000468.1, forward strand.
CTGGACGACATTGCCTTGCTTGAAGCTGTACTTACCCTTGATCGTGGTCGTATTGTCTCTGCCAAACATTTGAATCTTGCGGAGGAAATCTCCATCGTTCCGGAATTCCCACTCCCCTCCCAGAAGGTCGTCTGGCTGATCGCCGATCCACCGCCCCACGAGTTCGTCTTGCGGTTCCGCGGAACTGCTCTCTCCATCCCTGCCCCGCCGAATGACGATAACGACAACCGCAACCACGGTAGCAAGCAGGAGCATGCCACCGACGAGCCCGGCAATCAACAGAGCCGGGTTCGATTGCGCCCGCTTCGATGACGAACGTCGGTCTCGATCGCGGTCGTTCGTCTCCTGGTCACGCGGCACGCTCTTGCGCTTGGGGGTTGCCTTTTCGGCGACGATACGTTCGCCGCACTCGGGGCAGCGTACCCGAGTTCCCGAGGCCACAGGGTGGCCGAGCTCGATCATCTCACCGCACTCGGGACATTCGAGCCGCTGAATGGGCATAACTCGAACTCCGCGCAAGCGGAACCGGTTCACTCGAACGCAAGGAGCGGCCGAGGTACTGACAATTCCCGGTAGGATAGATTAGCTCAAGTGGGAGGGCAAGTCTGTGAAACTTACAACTGTGCCGTGGGTGGGGCGCCATCGAGAACGGCACGGACGACCTGATCCTGGCGGAAGGGTTTGAAGAGAACGAATTTCAACCCATCCGCCCGGGCCTTCACAATCGAATGGGCTGTATCGTATCCGAAGCCAGTAGTGAGCGAGACGACCGCTGCTGGACGGGCAACACGGAGTCGGTGGTAGCAGTCGTACCCCCCGAGATCCGGCGGTTTCACTTCCTGGAAGATCGCATCGTAGTCTGTATCCGCAGCCATCGCCACGCCATCGGCACCGGTTCCGGCCGTTTCCGCCGTTGCTCCAAGTCGCGTCAGCAGCAGATGAGCCGATCGCCGCATTCGCTCGTCGGATTCAATCACCAGAACCCGCTTGCCGAGCAAGGGGAAATCGCTCGGCCCGATCCCGGGTGCATCCGCCAAACTCCGGCCAACGCTGGTCACGCTGTCTTTCACCCGGCGGGCCGCAGCCAGTATTCGCCGGAGTCGATCGGTTGCCTCGGGGTCCGTTCGGTGCAGTTTTTCCAGCAATACGCTGGCTCCGGCCAGAACCTCATCGAGCGGCAAGGCAATCTCTTTGTTCACCGCTTCAATCGACTGAGAGGCGGTACACACTTGCTGGGCGCTGAGCAGGTCGAGCGTGTGCAAAGCCGCCGCGATTTCCTTGCTGAAAAGTTCTGTGAATTGCAGATCGTCCGGACCAAAACCCTGCACCCGCGGACTCTCCACATTTAACGTCCCGATCACCTCATCGTGGAATTTGAGCGGCACGGTCAGAGAACTGCGGGCACCAGCCGATCCGGCAATGTAGTGTGGGTCATTTGCCGTATCGCCACAGAGATAGCTCTTTCCGGTGGATGCGACAAACCCGGTTACGCCGTTGCCCGTGGGCTGGGCATACAAGACTCGCCTGGCAGCTTCGGGGAGCATCCCATCTTCGAGGAGGAGTTTCAACTCGCCCGTCTTGCGATCGAGCAACCGGACTTCAATTGTGTCGTAGTGAAGCAGATCGTGAATGAATCGTCGGAGGTTGTGCTTGAGGAGTTCCACGCGGGAAGGGATGTTCATCTCGGCAAGTTGTTCGGCATCGAGCCCGGCAAGCTCCAATCCCGCCTGATGGAGTGCATCGAGCTTCTGCTGCTGAACTACCTCGGGAGTAACATCCCTAACCAGAACGACCAGATGAGAGACTCCGCCATCCGGGTCAAGCACCGGGCGGATGTCGGCTTCAAAGAAAGGCCGATCCGGTCGATCCGGGCAGTGCAACCGCACGGAGGTTGGATGGCCTTGTCGGGCGGGGGCGAGTGGATCGCTACTGTCGGATGCGACTATCATCCCGCCCAGAGCAGCCAGGAAGGGAAGACCAACCGGATCGCCGCGGGTGGATTGTTGAAATACGGAGTTCGCCCAGGTGATGGTGCCGCTTGGGTCCAGAACGGCAAGTCCCTTGTCGATGTGGTCGAGAATGAGTTCATCGGTTCGGAATCGGTCGAGCAGTCCGGCAACGTATTCCGTCCCCGCCAGCACGGCTGTGACCCCACCGTCTGCAAGTCGCCGCACAACTTCGGCGGGATTTGAAGACGTACGTTCCACATCGGCTACGGTCAAGACGCCGTCCAAAGACCCGGGTGGCGGGTCGATCAGAAGCAGCCGCGGGCGGTCGGTCACATGGTCTCCGCAGAAGTGGAATGTACATGCAATTATAACTCCCAGGGCAATCATCTCAAGCGGGAGTCTGTTGGTTGGATTGCTGTCAGCCCCTTGGGATTCTGAGAGCCTGAGGCGTTTCGCTACGGAATTGTCGGTTTTCGAGACTCTGTCGCACCAAAAGTTCCACAGGAATGGTCGCGAAAAGAAAGACGAAAGTCGAAAGAAAAGTAAAGAGGGTTGGCCGTAAAAAAGTACAAAATGCACAAAAAGCAGACAGCAGAAGAATACGAGAGTGTTTTGAAAGGATCACCACGCTCGACCGGATGAACTCGTGATCCCGCTAATCCTGTTCGGCCCATCAACAAGCTTTTCTCTTCCCTATTTGTGCATTTTGTGTTTTTCTGCGGCCGTTCTTCTTTCATTCTTCTTGTGGCCATTCCCGCAGCACCCTGATGCTACAGACTCGAAAACCGTTGCTTGGTATTCGTGAACGAGATCGGGTAATCTGGTAAATCTTCATCGTCGGTGCGATACCCAATTGCGGAATCCATTATCCTCGCGTTGATCCCATGACCGATCACAGCAGCCGGGGAAAACTTACACGCCAGATTGCTATCGCGGTCCTGCTCTGGCTGGCACCGCCCGCTCGCAGTGACGATCTTGCGGTTCGCATCCTGCCCTTCTTTGCCAAGAATTGCACCGTCTGCCACGACGCCGATACCAAAGAAGGTGGACTCGATCTCACCAAGCTTTCCTGGAAGCCCAGCGACCCCAAAGTATTCGATCGATGGGTCAAGGTCTTTGACTACGTCGATACGCAGAAGATGCCGCCCCCGTCTCAGAAACGGCCCGATCCCGCCGCGCGGGACTCGTTTCTGAAAACGGTACGCACAGACCTGCACGCCGTGAATCTTGCACGACAGCAGGCCGAGGGACGCGTGGTACTCCGCCGCCTGAATCGTGTCGAGTACGAGAATACACTCCACGACTTGCTCGCAATCGACCTGCCACTGCAACACTATCTTCCCGAAGACGCTTCTTCGCATGGATTCGATAATGTTGCCGAAAGTTTGCGGCTTTCCACGTTGCACGTGGAGCAATATTTGGAAGCCTCCGATATGGCACTCTCCGCAGCGATCGACTTGCGGCAATGTCCGGCGGGGGTGAAAACGCGATTTCGCTATCACGACGAAGAGGGCGTTCTCGACGATGCTAAGAGGCAGGGAAAGAAGAGCTTTCGCGTGTTGCCTGATGCGGTCGTCGTTTTTGATGACAATTCACCCACCGTACTCCACCGATTCCGCGGTCACGAGCGAGGACAATATCGGATCAGGATTTCCGCTTACGCTTATCAAGCGGCCGGACGCCCGGTTTGGCTGAAACTCTATGCAACCGACTTCAAGACAACGCGACTGCTCGGCTACTTTGACTTGCCCGCGAACGAGAGTCGCGAAGTCGAGGTGATCGCTTATCTCGCACAGGGCGAGTTGCTCGAACTCAAACCCTACGACACCAACTACGATGACAAAGGCCAGGTCAATTACAACATCGGAGCCGAGGACTTCAAGGGCCGGGGCGCGGCGATCAAATGGGTCGAAGTTGAAGGCCCGCTGATTGAATCATGGTCGCCACCGAGTGTCGGCAGGCTGTTTGGCGATACGCGCATTGAGACGGTCAAGCCATCCAATCGACAGGCTCCATCGTTCGCGATCGTGCCGAAAGACCCACGAGCGGCAGCGGAACCGTTATTGCAAGAGTTCGCGTCCCGGGCATTCCGTCGGGCGGTCACAGCGGACGATGTGAAGTCCTATGTCAAATTGGCGCATCGAGGGCTCGACGATGGCCTCTCGTTCGAGAATGCAATGTGGGTCGCTTTCCGTGCAGTGCTAACTTCACCAAGATTCCTGTTTCTTGAGGAACGCGCCGGCCGTCTCGACGATTGGGCCTTGGCGTCTCGGCTGTCTTACTTTCTTTGGAGTTCCTCGCCGGATGAGCCGTTGAGGAAACTCGCAGCCAGTGGAACATTACACGAACCTGCGATCCTGCGCGGGCAGGTTGAGCGAATGCTGGCTTCCCGCAAGTCGCGGGCATTCGTCGAGAACTTTGTCGGCCAGTGGCTCGAGTTGAGGCAGATCGACTTCACTCTGCCCGATAAGAAACTCTATCCGGAATTCGATGACATTCTCAAAGCGTCAATGGTCAGTGAAACGCAGGAGTTCTTCGCTCAACTGCTTCGCGATGATGGAAAGGTCAATAACTTTATTCATTCCGACTTTCTGATGCTCAATCGCCGGATCGCGGAACACTATCAGATCGCAGGCGTGGTTGGCGAAGAGTTTCGCCGCGTGGCATTACCGCCCGGGTGTCATCGTGGCGGCGTATTGACCCAGGCGAGCGTACTCAAGGTGACGGCCAACGGCACGGTGTCATCGCCCGTTCTCCGCGGTGCCTGGGTGATGAGACACCTGCTGGGCGAACCGTTGCCGCCTCCGCCCGCGGATGTCCCGGCGTTCGAGCCCGACACGCGTGGCGCATCGACGATTCGCGAGCAGCTCGCCAAGCATCGTACTCTCGCGGCGTGCGCCTCTTGCCATACCCGAATGGACCCGCCGGGCTTCGCGCTGGAGAACTTCGATGCAATTGGCGGTTGGCGCGAGCATTATCGTGCGGAACGAGGAAGCTCCGTTCAACCGGGCGATGTCCCCAAAATCAAGTTTCGCGGCCGCGATGTCTGGGAGTACAGACTCGGACCCACCGTCGATGCCTCGGGCAAACTGGCCGATGGCCGGGAATTTAAGAATATTGACGACTTCAAGAAACTGTTGATGGAGCGTGAGGATCAGGTGGCCCGCAACGTGACGCGAAACCTTCTCGTCTATGCCACCGGTGCGGGGATTCAGTTTGCCGATCGCGATGTGATTGAGAAACTCCTCGCACGAGTTAAATCGCAGGAGGGTGGCCTCCGGACACTCGTCCACGAGATTGTCCAGAGCCAGACGTTCCAGTGCAAATAGCCTGGCCAACTGAACCTTCAGAGCCTCGCTCATGATCCTCAACATCGACCCGAAAGTCGACTATGCTTTCAAGCATCTTTTCGGCCGAGACTCGACACGTTCCATCCTGATTGACCTGCTCGACCAGGTCTTGAGCCCCGGTCCCGGCCATCACATTCAAGATGTCGAACTGCTCAATCCCTTCAACCCCAAAGAATCGCTCGACGACAAGCTGTCGATTCTGGACATCAAGGCCCGCGATCAATCCGGACGACAAATCAATGTCGAAATGCAGATGCTCTTGAGCTCCTTCTTCAAGAGTCGCATCATTTATTATCTGGCCAAATTCCATCAGCAGCAACTGCACGAGGGCGAGGACTATTCTGTCCTGAAACCCACGATCTCCATTGTGTTCCTCAATCAGGTGCTGTTTCCGGAAGTTGCGGATTACCATTTGCGATTTCGGCTGCTTGAGGAACAGCATCATTTCCCGTTTGCCGGCGATCTGGAATTGCACACGCTCGAACTGCCGAAATTCCGAAAGACGGACGCGGAACTGACGAACGGCCTGGATATCTGGCTTTACTTTCTACGACATGCGGAGAAGATAGATCCAGAAGCTCCGCCGAAAGCACTCGATCGTCCACTCATTCTGCGCGCTATGGAGGAACTGAAAATGTTGACGCAAACCGATATTGAACGCGAGCGTTACGAGGCTCGACGCAAAGCCCAGCTGGATTATAATTCGGACATCAAGGCCGCCCGAATGGAAGGACAGGAGGAAGGATTGGCTAAAGGCCAGAAAATTGGCGAGATTCATCTTTGCGAACGATTGTTGCGGCGATCCGAAACGCCAGCCGAGCAGTTACAACGCCTTTCCTTGGAAGAATTGACGCGATTGGCTGATGATCTGCAGGCCCAAGTGCTCAGCCAACGATGATGCCTGCTCAAAAGCGGATTCGTCTGCGCGTGATGGAGGAACTGAAAATGTTGACGCAAACCGATATTGAACGCGAGCGTTACGAGGCTCGACGCAAAGCTCAACTGGATCATAATTCGGACATCAAGGCCGCCCGAATGGAAGGCGAGGCCGAAGGAGAGACTAAAGGGCTGATCAAAGGGAAAATTAACGAGATTCATCTTTGCGAGCGATTGTTGCGGCGATCCGAACCCCCCTCGGAGCAGTTGCAACGCCTTTCCTTGGAAGAATTGACGCGATTGGCTGATGATCTGCAGGTCCAGTTACCCCGCCAACGATGACGTCCGCTTCTCGTTTCTTGTAGAGGGCAACTGGCCTTCTTGAATGTTTCATCCAGCGGTCCGTGAGCCATGAACAGTCCTAGTTCTTCTTCCGCGCTACACCGTCGCAAGTTCCTCCGCGGCACGGGTGTCGCGCTGGCGTTGCCGTTGCTGAATGCCTTTCTGCCGCGAGGGAAAGCGGCAGATGCCGTGGCGTGCCGGACGAACATGGTCTGCATCTGCACCTCGCTAGGATTACACGCTCCGTTTCTGTTTCCGAACGAGACCGGCTCCGATTACACGTTGACCCCCTACCTCGAAATCCTCAAGGACTTTCGACGGGATTTCACGCTCTTCTCCGGGCTCTCGCATCCCGACCAAACGGGTGCCAACGGCCACACATCGGAGATGACCTGGCTGACATCGGCAAGGTTCCCGGGCCTGGGTGGTTTCAAGAATACCGTCTCACTCGACCAGTTGGCAGCCGAGACAATCGGCCTGGAGACGCGGTTACCGTCGCTGGTGTTGGGCACTGGCACTCCGAGCCAGTCGTATACGCGCGGTGGAGTGATGATTCCTGCGGAGAGCCGTCCTTCACGCGTGTTCGCCAAGCTCTTCCTCGACGGTACGCCGGCCGAGGTGAAGCAGCAGGTCCGCAAGCTCCGCGAGGGGGAAAGCATCCTGGATTCGGTGCAAGACGAGACGCGAAGTTTTACGAAGCGCGTCGGTGCGGCCGACCGGGAGAAGCTCGACGAGTATCTCTCCTCTGTTCGCGAACTCGAGAAGAAGCTCGTCAAATCCGAAGCCTGGGCGCAGAAGCCCAAGCCCCACATCGACAAGAAACCGCCGACCGACATCAATGACGGAAACGACCTGATCGGCCGAATGCAGTTGTTATTCGACTTGATTCCACTGGCGCTCCAGTCCGATTCGACGCGTCTGGTCACCATCCTGTTGCAGGGTGCCAACAGCGTACCGCCAGTCCCGGGCGTGACGATCGACCACCACAATTTGTCGCACCACGGCCGCGACCCAGCCAAGATTCAGCAGCTCCGTTTGATCGAAGAAGCGCAAATGCGGGTCGTTCGTGACCTGCTCGGCAAACTCAAGATCAAGAATGAGCGGGGCACGACTCTGCTGGAAAATACGATGGTCTTGTTCGGCAGTAACCTGGGCAACGCCAACTCACACGACACGCGGAATCTGCCGATTCTGCTCGCGGGCGGCGGCTTCAAGCACGGTCGTCATGTCGCGTTTGACGTTACAAAGAACAATCGGCTTTGCAACCTTTTTACCTCAATGCTTCAGCGACTTGGACTTGAGATCGACACGTTCGGATCGGGCACAGGAACATTGACAGGACTCGATGCCGGATAAGGCTCCCGATACTACGGTCTCATCAACCGCCATATTTCGCGGCCCAACTGCCAAGGAGTTTGCACAAATCGGCCGTACTTAAATCCTTCCCGATATACCCCTCAAATCCGGACACAGCTTTCCCCGCCTCATAGTCCTTGATGTATCGTTCGACAGTTTTCTTGGGGCAACCGGTAATCTGGTGAATGGCCTCCGGCGTCTCACCCAGCCGGTACAGAGTCAGGACCAAGTGCTGTTTGCCCTTCGATATGGCCTGCGGTTCCGTCAGGAATCGATAGGGACGGGCGACGAATTGCGGAGCTTCGGGCTTTCCCTTGGCCTTCTTCAACGACAACCCCACCCGCGAACTCGAATACACAATTGCTGTCCGCGCTGTGGGGCTCTCCCGAATCGCCAGCGGCGATGAGATATCCCAAACCGCCCGGCCATCAATCATCCGATCGAGAGTTGCCACATCCTTCGCTTTGGTCTGGGCCAAGAGGTGATCGACTGTCAACGATGGCCCATCGATGAGCGTTCCGTTAGGGTTGATAATGGAACGGATGAGGATGCCGAAATGGGCAATCCCATCTCCAAACGTCGGATCGAGTCCCTTGAATGACCCGCCCCGGTATTCGCCGCGGGTGCGGTGGAAGTACCAGCGGCCATTCTCTCGTGCAACGGGATCGCGGTGAGAAAAAAGGTCGAAGTGGCCGGGACCGTGGTAGTACGCTTCCAGTTCCGCAAATCGATATGCTTCGCCATTCACAAGAAAGTCGGTGGCGTTGAACAATCGCCCGATGATGTCCGCGAACCAGGGAGCGAAGTGTTCATCGACGGTAACGTGTGCAGGCTTTACCCCGAGTGCGGCAAGAGACATAACTCAATTCCGGATTCGCTTTCGATCTTTCGTCCCTACTGCTTCACCGACGTCGATCGCCATCGTCCTCATCGTGCCGGCGATCATCTTCATCGTCCTGCCGGTCGTCCTTGTCTTCATCGTTGGCTATCAACCGCTTGGTGTAACCGGAGATTCTCACACAGTACACGATGAAGCAGATGACGGAAATCGGCCATGTACACGTAATGATTCTCATGGCGCACATCGGAATTCCAAGACCTTTACCGAAGTCGTTTCGAATGATCAACCCGCGACTACGAAACTCCCGTCGGAGCGATTCGGCAACCCGGTTAACCGTGAGGAATTGCCAAATAAGGTGGAAGATGGGGATCAGATTCAACCACGCCTGCCCCGGCTCCATTGTTCGTTTTCTCGGCCGACATTGACTGAGGGCTCTGGATGCCGCGAATGCCAAACCGACGCTCATACACATTTCGATCAGCCCGACTATCAGGTAAATCCCGCAGACGAACATGAGTTGCTGGGGCGTGAGATCGTCGATGTCGTCGTTCCCATTCCCGGCGGCCTGGGCAACGAGTGCAAGCATGAATGAACTCGTTCGGTTGGAATTGTATCGATGCAGGTTGTTGGTTGCTTCCCGCTCAGCAGTAGCCGAAGCGCATGACGGGAGGATTGCCACGTCTCGGATTTGCAGATGCCTTAACGACGACGCCGGCGGCGTTCCCACGGTCGGTCATCATCGTCATCGTCTTCATCTTTATCGTATCGGCGATCGTCGTCTTCATCGTCCCAGCGGTCATCCTCATATTCGTCGTACTCTTCACGGGCTGCCAACTGGCTGCTGTAACCGGCGATTTTCGCCCAATATAAGATAAAACAGATCAGTCCAATCAACGCAAAGCAGCTACCGACAAGAAACATAACGCTTGTCACAATTCCAAGGGTTTGGCCAAAATCTTCTCGAGTGGACCATCCGCGGCTGCGAAATTCCTTTCGGATCGACTCAGCAACCCGTATCACGGTGATGAAATGCCAAACGATGTTGAAAATGGGAATCAGGTTCAGCCACACCTGACCGGGCTCCATCGTCCGGTTTCTTGGTCGGCAATAGCTCAGAGTTTTGGATAGCGAGAGAAGGAACAAGATGGCCACGATCAGCCAGATCAGAACGATCGCCCCGACGATGCCGAGAACGAGCAATAACTCATCGCGAGGAGGAAAGCCGGCATTATTGTTCTGGTTCCTGGCTACCTGGGCGAAGAGTGCAAACATGGATGGGCTCATTCGATAGTAATGTCACCGACGTTCTCCAGGACGCGCGTCACGTTCTCCGCCTTCATCCTCCCGACGACCGTCCTCGTCATCCCCACGGTCGTCCTCGTATTCATCGTCGTCATCTTCCTCGTACCGGGCTGCCAACTGCCTATTGTACTCGGCGATTTTCCCCCAGTAGATGACGAGCAAGATGATTGGAATCAATGCTCCAATATAGCACCCAAAGTTCAGAGCGCTAAAAACACCAAGCACGATTCCCAAGGTTCGACCGAAGTTCTCTCGATTACGCCAGCCGCGGCTGCGAAATTCTCGTTGAAGGGAGTCGGCTACCCGGTTTACCGTGATGAACAGCCAGACTGCATTGAAGCCGGGTATCAGATTCAGCCACACCTGTCCCGGTTCCATCATCCGGTTTTTCGGTCGACAGAGGTTGAGAGTCCTGGATAGCGTGCGCATGAAAAATATGGACACGACCAGCCAGATCAGAAACGCCAGTAAAAACAGTCCTCCGCAAACTGCAAGAATGATCGCGAGTTCTTCGGGATCGAGATCATCAAAATCGTTGTTTCCGTTCCCGGCAGCCTGGGCAAAGAGTGCAAGCATGGATGGACTCATTTGGTTGGAATTGCCGGGAAGGCAAGTCGTCGGTTACTTTCCAGTCAGCAGTTGCCGAAGCACATACTGAAGAATACCACCATGCTGATAATACAGCACTTCCTGGGGCGTATCGATTCGGCCGATCGCTTTGAAGGTAATTGTTGTCCCATCGGCCTTTTTGGCCACGACGCTCAACTCCCGGGCCACCCCCGCGAAATTCAGCTTCAGACCTTCGACAAGCCCACCGATATCGTACACTTCCTCGCCAGTGAGTCCGAGTGAGTGAGCCGACTCGCCCGGTTTGAACTGGAGCGGTAAAACGCCCATACCGACCAGATTACTCCGGTGAATGCGCTCGAAGCTCTCGGCTAGCACGGCCTTCACCCCGAGCAGATTCGTACCCTTCGCGGCCCAGTCGCGGCTCGACCCGGAGCCATACTCTTTTCCACCAATCACCAGCAACGATATCCCTTCCTTCTGATAGATCATCGAGGCATCGTAAATGCTCATCTGCTCGCCATCCGGAAGATGTCGAGTATATCCTCCCTCCACTCCCGGCACGAGCAGGTTCTTCAACCGAACGTTGGCGAACGTGCCGCGCATCATCACCTCGTGGTGTCCCCGCCGGGCACCGTACTGGTTGAAATCCTTGGGCAGGACTTTGTGTTCCTCCAGGTATTTCCCTGCCGGTGAGTCCCGTTTGATATTCCCGGCCGGGCTGATGTGGTCCGTCGTGATGCTGTCTCCGAGCAGAGCGAGTACCCGTGCCCCGGTGATCTCGGATATCGTCGGCAACGTGGTTGTCATGCCCTCGAAGTACGGTGGGTTCGCGATGTAAGTGGAACTGGCATTCCACGCATATAAATCTCCCGTTGGCACTTCCAATCCCTTCCACTGGGCATCGCCCTCGAACACGGAACCATAGATTCGTCTATACGATTCCTGCTTGAGCGATTTGCCAATCACCGCCGCGACTTCCTCGTGCTTCGGCCAGATATCCTTGAGGAACACGGGTTGCCCATCGGTGCCTGTGCCGAGAGGCTCGGCATCCCAGTCGATATCCACCTTGCCAGCCAGAGCGTAGGCAACCACCAGGGGCGGGGAACCGAGATAATTGGCCCGCACCTCCGGGTGAATGCGCCCCTCGAAGTTCCGATTCCCCGACAACACCGCCGACACCACCAGCCCCCCGGTGCCAATCTCCTTCGAGATGGCATCGGGAAGTGGGCCGCTATTACCGATACAGGTCGTACATCCATATCCCACTAAGTTAAAGCGAAGTTTGTCGAGATCCTCGATCAGCCCAGAATCGGTGAGGTAGTCGGTGACCACCTTCGATCCGGGGGCGAGACTTGTCTTCACCCACGGCTTGGTGGTCAATCCTTTCGCAACGGCGTTCTTCGCCAGAACCCCGGCCGCGACCATCACCGAGGGGTTGGAAGTGTTTGTGCAACTCGTGATCGCGGCGATCACCACCGATCCATCGGTCAAGGTTCCCGGGGGGACTTCAGGTTCTAGAGGAAGTTCTTTCACCCCGAACGGGCCGCTGACGGGTGCCATTGGCAGAGTCGGAACCGGAACGGGCTTCTTCGCCCCAGCCTTGAGTTTTGGCAGGCTCTCCGCGAACGCCTTCTTCACGTCCTTGAGGGCAACCCGATCCTGGGGGCGACTCGGACCGGCGAGGCTCGGCTCGACTGTTTCAAGGTCGAGTTCCAGAGTGTCGGTGTACGCTGCCTCGGGGGTGTTTACATCGTGGAACAGCCCCTGCTCCTTGTAATATGTTTCCACGAGTGCAACCAGTTCTGTCGGCCTTCCCGTCTGGGTCAGATAGCGAAGTGTCTCGGCATCCACGGGGAAGATGCCACACGTTGCGCCATACTCGGGAGACATATTGGCGATGGTCGCGCGGTCTGCGAGTGGGAGGTGG
>DASZJS010000469.1:0-3279 GCA_035947935.1 Gemmata sp.
GAGTTTCTCGACCGAGCGTTCCTGAGTGAACGTCACCCAGGCCATCAGTTCGTCCCGTTCATCCGGGTTAAGCGTTTCTTTCCGTTCGCCAAGCTCGAGGATGCGACGGTCGAGTGCCAGCGGCAGGGTGTAATTGGCCACCCGCCTCAGCGCACCAGCGGAGTACGCCAGTGCAGCCTGCCAGGGGGGAGAGTCAGGGGTTGGTACAGACATTGGTTTACCCTCGGAATTAAAACTTATTGTAACCAACGAATGGAGGGAGGGATACCGGTACTCCACAAGCAGCAGCATACCATTGTGGAGAGATTCGCGGCAATCGAAGCCTATTCGTGGCACTTCCGCGTCTGCCGCTACGCAATTTCATTTGTGGTGGTAAACTATCCGTGTAAATTCCTCTCCTTCCGGAGCCGATCATGAACACCCCGCCGATGGACGATCGCGATGGCGTAATCTGGTACAACGGGAAACTGGTTCCGTGGCGGGAAGCCAAGGTCCACATCCTCATCCATAGCTTGCATTATGGTAACTCCGTGTTCGAGGGTGCTCGGATCTACAACGGGAAAGTTTTCAAACTAACCGAACACTCGGCCCGGCTCATCAAGTCGGCAAAGATGCTCGCCTACGATCTCCCCTATTCGGTCGAAGAACTGGACATCGCCACGAAGAAGGTGGTGGCCGAGAACAACCTGGAATCGGGATACGTTCGGCCGCTCGCCTGGCGCGGTGCAGAAGTGATTGGGGTATCGGCGGTGGGCACGAAGGTCCACGTTGCCATCACGGCTTTTCCGTGGGGTGCCTATTACGCCCAGAAGGCAATCAAGCTCGTCACCAGCCGGTGGAAGCGACCGAGTCCGGAGTCATCGCCCGCGGGGAGCAAGGCGGCGGGACTCTACATCATCTGCACGCTGGCCAAGGATGAAGCACTCGCGGCTGGTTGCCAGGATGCGCTGATGCACGACTACAAGGGCCGACTCTCGGAGGCCACCGGTGCGAATCTGTTTCTACTCCTCAACGGCGAACTGCATACACCGACAATCGAGTGCATCTTGAATGGCATCACGCGCCAGACAGTGATGGAACTGGCCCGCAAGAGGGGCATCAAGGTTGTCGAGCGGGAAATCTGGCCGGATGAACTGGCCAGGGCTTCGGAAATCTTCCTGACCGGAACGGCTGTCGAAGTTCAACCGGTTGGCGCGATCGATGGTCGGGAGTATCCAGTCGGCCCAATCACGCAAGCGTTACAAGCCGACTACGCAGCTCTGGTGCGGGCGTGAGGGAGGGTGATTGGTGGTCGCTCGATCTCGGAGACTGCGGGGAGAATTGACGTTCTGATCGTGACCTACAACGGAATGGCAGAATGGCCCGCTTTGTCCTAATCCCATCAATACTCGGGGGCAGATTCGGAGCTTTCTGGTTTCTCGAAACGCATGCGAATCACCTTCGCTGGCACACCCGCGGCGATCACGTTATCGGGAAGTGGTTTCGTCACCACGGCACCCGCCGCCACCACAGTTCCCTTTCCCACATCCGCCAGCACAATCGCTCCTGTGCCAATCCAGGCACCTGCACCGATGGTTACTACTCGCCGTTCGCCGCCTTGTTCGCGAATGGGTCGCGTGGGGTCATCGAAGTAGTGCGTCTTGCCGCCCGAGGGGATTTGGACATTCGCTGCCAGTAGTACATCGTGTTCGAGGCACACGAGACCAAGCTGGCAGCGCGGACCAACGTAGACGTTCTCTTCCAACACCGCGCCTGCCTGTGAGAACAACGTACCGAATTCGACTAATGCGCTCGAATGACAGCGGGCCAATACCCGTTGGAGGAAGGCCCGGCGAAGATATTGCCCGCTGATTCCAGGAAAGAGAGAAAGCAATTGCGAAGCAGATTCGAGCGCGCGGTTGCGACCGATGAACAAGGCATTCAGCCAGAAACCGGCAAGGATGGGGAAGACACAGACCAGCGCTGCGAATCGGGCCAATGCCTTTAGGATCTCCTTGAGTCGTGACGATTGACTTTCCGGGGGGTGAATCGCAGGTTCAGAGGCAGTCATGCCGGAGTCCTCCCCGCGAGTTGGCAGTAGAGCCGGTAATATTGCTCTACAGTTCGGGACAGTTGGTATCTCTCAAGAACCCTGGCCCTGCCAGCAGCACCGAGCCGTTCCGCAAACTCAGACTCGGCAAATACTCGGCAAACAGCCGCAGCGCAACCGGCGGCATCGCCGCGGGGGAAGAGGAGCCCTTCCCGTTCGTGACGAACGATCTCCGGGTTGCCGCCAACCGCCGTCACTACCACCGGCAACCCGCTCGCCATTGCTTCCATCAGCGTCAGAGATGCCGCCTCACTCAGAGACGTGAGGACAAACAAATCTGCTGCGCGCATCAGATCGGGAATGTCTGCCCGGATACCGAGAAACCTCACCCTATCCACGATACGCAGGTCGATGACGAGGTTTTCCAGTTCGCTCCGGAGCGGTCCATCACCCACCATGAGAAGATCGACATCGGGCAGGTTGGAAGCAGCCATTGCAAACGCCCGAAGGAGCGTCGGTTGATCCTTCACTGGATGGTGCCGAGCAACGTGAACGATGTACTTTCGGGATGGGTCTAGCCCAACCTTCTCCTTCGCCCGTGTCTTGCTTTCCGGTGGGCCGTAATCATCAACTTCAATTCCATTCTCAATGGTCTCAATTCTCGCACCGGCAAATCCATCAGTCCTGGTGAGTCCCTCCGCGCTGAAACGACAACAGGCTGTCACCGCATCGGCCAACCTGTCGAGAACCAGCCGGTTTACTGCTCGACGGAGTGGCGACACATAATCCGGATAATGGCGACCGTGTTCCGTCAGGATCAGTCGAGGGCGGAACAGACACAGTGGCCGGGCGAGTGCGGCATAAAAGAACGGGGAGTATTGGTGGGCGTGGATGACCTCGATCTGCCTGTCTTCGATTGCGCCCGCCAAGCGTCGTGAGACCCCCCAGTCGCGGCCGGGCTTGCGATTGAAGCAGACGAGTTCGATACCCGAGCGGATCATTTCTTCGCCGATTTGACCGACGGCATCGAGGCAAAAGATTGTCGGCACGATTTTCCCCGCCAATCGGCGGATGGTCTCCCGGACCAGAACCTCGGCCCCGGCCACCTGCATGATGTGAACGATGAACCCAACGCGAATCGGGCGGTTCATCGGCCCACCGGCGCAGAAGAATTCGGGATTGCCTGAGTTGCAGTAACCAGCCCCGGCTGCGATGCAAGCGATCCATACCGCGCTTCAACCATGCGTGTG
>DASZJS010000470.1:0-29396 GCA_035947935.1 Gemmata sp.
CGCGATTGGGTTTGTCGCCCCGATCTTCGTGGTGGGTGAGGCCGTCAAGTCATCGGGCTGGCGGTCGGCGTGGGATGGGGTCGGCCTGGCTCTTCTCTTCGGTCTTGTTCCACTCGGTCTGTTATTCGCTCGCAGTTCGCCCGAATCCTGCGGCGTTCCACCAGACGATCCGACCCCCGACGCGGAGCACATCGAACCCATGACTTTGCGGGTCGCGTTGCAGACCCCGGCATTCTGGGTCTACACGGCCGCGGCCACGCTTTTCAACCTCACGTTCTCAGCGCTGACGCTCGACAACGTCCTGCTTCTTGAAGAACATGGGTTGGATGGTGCGAAGGCGAACGATCTGATTCTGGGAGTGTTGATGGTCAGTGGCCTTCCCGCGAACATTATTGTCGGGTCGCTGGCCCGCCGCCGACCGCTGGGAAAGTTGCTTGCCGTAGGGGTGGCAATCCTGGCGGCATCGCTAGTGTTCTTCCCATTTATCAATTCACTTGCCGCGGCGACCGCTTACGCGGTTTTGTTGGGCGTATCCGGAGGAGTGATTACGGTGATCTATTTTGCCGTATACGGCCACACCTATGGACGATTACATCTGGGAAGCATTCAGTCCGTGGTGCAGGTACTCTCGGTGTTCGCATCGGCAATCGGGCCAGTTATCCTGGCTGCGGTTCGCGAGTGGAACTCTTCGAGCGACGCATTCTTTTTCGCGTTTGCCGGGGTGACGGTGGTGCTGGCCTTGGCCGCGTGGTTCGTTCCGGTGCCGAACAGAAGTGTGGCTGCTTCTGCGGCAGTCGATGAATCCGAGGAACGATAACGATGCACTCCCTGATGTTGAATGTTGAAGAAATGCACGTGTGTCTGATGTTCGGTAAGATAAGGAGAAGTTCGGCCGTAAACTTGACTCGATGAGTCGTGAATCAACACCAAACCAAGAGGTGAAGCTTATGATCCGCGGCATGCACGCAATGTTTTACTCGTCCCAGGCCGCAGAACTGCGGGCGTTTCTCAAAGACAAGCTTGGCCTCTCGGGAACGGATCTCGGTGGCGGTTGGCTCATCTTCGATCCACCCGAGGCGGACCTCGGCGTGCATCCCACAGACGATGGCGAAGCCGCTTCCGGTACCGCGGATATATCTTTCTACTGCGATAACATCGAACAAACCGTCAGCGAATTGAAGGCGCGCGGTGTCGAGTTCACACAAGAAGCTGCGGATCACGGGTATGGGTTTGTGACCTACTTCAAGGTGCCGGGTAATTTCAAAGTTCAGCTCTATCAGCCAAAGTACAAGAAGTGATAAACGAGGTTTATCGTACATTACCTACTCATCGCTTTCGGTGCGATGATTGATGCCGCAGACCGCGATGGCGATGGCAAGCTCACGCCAGCAGAGTTGCGGGCGTTCCTCGATTTGGTGGAACTCGGAGTCGGCTGTCAGGTGGTCATCGTGGTGGAAGATCGTGGCCGGAACCTGTTCGACCTGCTCGATACGAATCAGGACGGCGTTCTCGATCTCGCGGAACTGAACCGGGCCGTACGAGTGTGTGAAGAAGCGGCACTTTTGCCTCTCACTCAGGCAACAATCCCCCGCCGATTCCAGTCCTCGACGTTGCGTGGACCGGTTGGCTCGACCTTTGGCCCCGTACTGCTGCCGACACCCACGAAGTCGAAGGCTTCTCTCATCGCTGGGCCAGCTCGTGGTCCCAAATGGTTTCAGGCGATGGATCGCAACGGGGATGGATTCGTCTCGCCTATGGAGTTCATCGGCCCATCGGAACTGTTTCGCAAACTGGACACCAATGGCGACGGGCGGATCAGCGTGGAAGAAGTGGAAGCAGCGAGGCAATAGACGTACCACTGCCCTTTCTCTCGTTATTGAGAATAGTAGGCAATCAACTGCGCATTTTTCCGTGTCTTGGTGACTTTTATAGCGACGTCTGTCCAAATTCACGTCAAATCAAAGTTTTTCTGCCTGCTCACAAATGGCATAATTGAGAAATCAACTTCTCAAGAAGAGGAGCGATGATGCGCAGCCCAGTGCATGGCTCTTGTTCGATTTGGTGGCTCAAAATGGGTCAAAGATGAAGATGTTCGGCACTATGAGTGAGATTGTGTGGAGTGAGATTGTGTGGAGTGAGATTGTGTGGAAGTTGTTGAAGTGAAATGTGGAAATGTGCACGAGAAATGAAAAAAAGATGGGGTGCCCACCGCGGATCGTCGCCCATTCAACCCGCGACAAGCACCCCATCGGATTTGTTATTATGCAACCAGCGTGCCAGAGGAAAGAATCTGACGAAGAACAAAAAATGAACATCATCTTATTTTCGCCCACGGTTCCCGTCAGACAGGAAATTTATAAGGAGGGCGGTAATCATAGCTCAGTCGCTTGTTCGCTGCCTCGCTGTTGGTGAATCGTTCCATCTTCGCATCCCATTCCAGGAACGACCGCGTTCGGTGGGCACTGTTAGCGATGAGCGCGGCAGATGTGCAGCGGTGCCCAAACTCGATGTCGCACGAAGGTGCGTTACGGCTTTTGACACAGTCGAGGAAGTTGCGGGCATGGTCAGCATCGCGGATCGAACCATCGAATTTCTTCGCCTCGATCTGGGCCTTCGCCCCAACTCTCCAGCCGCGCTCCACTTCCCGGTTCAGCGGCGTTCGAGCGGCGAACTCGTTTGGTGTGATGATTTCCGGCACCACCTCGTATCCATTGAGTCGGAAGTACATTGTTCCCTTGGTGCCGCGGAACTCAATTTCGCATGGCCGAGCGGCTGGGGGCGCACCCGTGGCGTTGAACTGCGAAAACGTCACCAGTGTGTCGCCCGGATAGTGCCAGACGACTTCCATGGTGTCGGGTACTTCGCGGTTGTCGTAGTCCGCGAACTTGCCGCCGATCGCCACCACAGCTTTTGGCGCTTCGACGCCGAGCGATGAGTGGATTTGTGCGAGGTAATGGACGCCGAAGTTGGTCAACTGCCCGCCGGAGTGGTCGTAGAACCAGCGGAAGCGGTAGAAGGCGCGGTTCTTGTTGTAATTTCGCTTCGGTGCCGGCCCGAGCCAAGTGTCCCAGTCGAAATCCGCGGGTGCATCTTCATCGGGCGGATTGCCAATTCCCTTCGGCCATTCATTCTGAACGTGGAAGCAACGCACTGCCGTCACTTTGCCGATCCCACCCGTGCGAACGATCTCCGCCGCCTCCTTGCAAAAGGAATTCGACATCCGCTGAATGCCAACCTGTGCAATCCGCTTGTTGTCGCGGGCAGCTTTCACCATCGCCCGCCCCTCGGCCACGCACAACGAGAGCGGTTTCTCGCAATACACATCCTTCTCCGACTGGCAGACGTGAATCGCTTGCAAAGCATGCCAGTGATCGGGAGTGGCAACAACCACGGCATCGAGGTCTTTCTTTTCGAGCAGCTTGCGGTAGTCGCGGAACTGCTCGGGGTTCCCGCCAATCTTCTTTGAAGCAAAATCGAGGTATGGCTGATAAATGTCGCAGATAGCAACAACCTCCGCGTCCTTGTGTTCGAGGAAGGCGCTGAGTACCTGATCGCCGCGGTTGCCGAGGCCGATGAACCCGATGCGAACGCGATCGTTCGCACCCATTACACGTTTGGCGCTGAGCGCCGTGGCAGCGACGACGCTGGCCGCTGTTGCGGCTTTGGTGAAATCTCTGCGAGTCATGCGCGACACGATTACCTCCGGGAAAGATGCAGAGAGAATGGCGGTGTTGCCATACGTTTTATTCCGCCGAACCCGGAGCGTCAGCAATAAGGAAGCCCTTACCCCCAACCCCCTCTCCCCGCGGGAGAGGGGGAGGAAATCATCGCCCCCTCTCCCGCGGGGAGAGGGGTTGGGGGTGAGGGCGCAAAGTAACTTAGTCCAGGCGGAAACAGACCCGAAGGCCGAAGTAGTTGAGGCGGTACGCAGGCGCGTCCCAGTTGCGAAACGCCGTGCGGCAGCCAACTGGAAGGTTGAACCAGCTACCGCCACGCAGGACGCGACTATTGTCGGAATGTAGTTCTGTTCGGCATGGGTCGATTTGATCTTCAGCCGGGTAGGGACCATACCAATCCTCACACCACTCCCAGACATTGCCGTACACGTCGAACAATCCCCACGCATTGGACGGGAAGAAACCAACATCCGTCGTTTGCTTGCGATACTGCCCCTTCGGTGAGCCGTTCCAGGAATAGTTCCCGTTGTAGTTCGCCAGTTCCGCGTTGATGACATCCCCAAAGTGATACTCGGTTGTCGTTCCCGCACGGCACGCATATTCCCATTCGGCCTCAGTCGGCAGTCGCACCGTCACGCTTGTTTCGTCCTTAGTCTTTCGTCCCGATGTCCCTCGTGAAAACCCCTGGAGAGATGCCTCCGTTTCCTCCGAAGAGAACGGAGCCAAGCGTGGGAATGTCTTCCCGAAGGACGAGGGACCAAGGATTAAGGACGAAACACGAAGGCAGAACTCCTGGGCGTCGCCCCACGACACCGTTTCCACCGGCCGGTTCGGACCCTTTACGTGGCTCGGATCGGTGCCCATTACCGTCTTCCACTGAGCCTGAGTAACTTGGTGAATTCCCAGGAAGAAGCCTTGCGTTATAGTTACCTTGTGAACCGGCTTCTGATCCTCTTGGGCGTTCTTGTGGTTGCTACCCATTCGGAAGCATCCAGGCGGGATGAAGGAGAAGGTCATAGGCACATCGCCGGGAAGAAGCAGAGTCTCCTGTGGTATGCATGGCTGGACACCCTCAGCGATCAACTCTGCGATCCGCGCGTGCCACTGCGTCCGTTCTGGGTGGTGTTCGGGTTCGCAGCAGGTGGCCAGCAGCTTTCGGTGCAAGCGGAGCAGTTCGCTTCGCCGCGGGTCGTCGTTCTCCTCAAGCCAATCGGCGACGACCAGCCAGCGAGTTTCCTCCACTGGGTCCGACACAATCCCCGCGAGTAAGCCTTCTAGGGTGTTCATCCGAATCCCCGAACATTTGCGTCATGACTTCTTCCGCCGACGCGGTCGAGGTGTTGCGGGTGATGCCAGCAACTCCGACCAGTTGCTAACATGTGATACACGAACAGCCAAATTTTCTAGATGGCCGACCTCGGTTATGGCCTCCAGTTCTTGTAATTGCTCAGGGTTGGGGGGACCATTAAACTGATCGACACCGATCCTGAGTAGGATCTGCCGCGCTTCTTGCACTTTCCCTTCCTGCCGCCCCTCCTGAAGCCCCTCCTGCCGCCCCTTCTGAATCCCTTCTTTCACGATAGCCTGGTATGTTACCGATTCTTTCATCGCTCGGACTCCTTGAAGTAACTGGTCCGTGAAAACCTCATCATATCGCAAACCCATCAAGACCCGTGTCGCAGTCCATAATTCTCCAATTTTTGAAGGGTCGGCCTGCGTCGCAAATCGTTCCTCCATCCGCTCGATCACTGCCGGCAGCCGATCCCTTCGGACATCGCTGATTGGAGCGAGTGGCAACACACTGGGACCGGCACTCAAAACCGTTTCGACCGGCAATTCCCAGACGCGGATCACCCGATAACGGAAACGAAGATACGGCTGTGGTTCGCCTGGGAGTCTGCGCTCGTACCTTCCGTTAATGGTTCGCAGGTTGGCCTTGCGGGCCAGTAGCATCACAATACTCTCCACGGGTAGCTCATGCCGATCTTCCAACAAGGCGTTGTAACGATGTGTCCGACGCGGCATGGGTTGTATCCGGCCCAGATTGGAAATCGAAGTGTTGGATGCGGTTGCCGTTCGCGGCGTGCAGAAGCAACACCTTGTCTGTCGCCGCAGTCACCGTGGAAATGTCTGCATCGACAATATCAACCGATCTCGCCTGCACTCCAACAAACGCTGGCCAGTCCGCAGGTCCGTATTGCAGGAGCGCTTTCGGTGAGGCATCGAACGGTTTGCTCACAACTGCTGATCTCTGGAATCCTGAATGGAGAAGATAGCTTATCTCTTACCCAAACTCCTCCCAGGACACTTGCCTCTGGAAAAGTGGAAGCTGGACAATCACTTTTCCCCTTCCATGACGCTCTCTGGCTCCGTTCGTCGCATCACGGGCGGTGGCGGGGGAGTTCACTCTTGAAGTCGCCCAGGCTGTTCCACCGCAACCGTTGATCGAGGTCCACTTCGGCAACGATCACGGTTCCCCATTTCTCGGCTTTTGCGAGAGTAGTTCCCGCGTGGTCGTAGACAGCCGAGATCATCCAGTTACGGGAAATGTCTTCATAGGTGCTGCTCACGAGGTAAACGTGGTTCTCGCATGCACGAGCCGCAGCCAGATTTGGGTTGCATCCCCACACAGGCCAGGCGATCACCTCCGCCCCGCGGTTCGAGAGTTCGCGGGCAACTTCGGGAAAGAACCCATCGTAGCAAACCATCAAGCCAACCTTCCCGAAGCGGGTCGTGAACACCGGGTAGTCGTTCCCCGGGGCACAACCGTGTTCGATCTCACCTCGCGGTAAGCAGACCTTGCGATACTTCCCGACAACAGACCCATCCGGACCAATCAGAACGGCCACGTTGTAAACCAGGTGTCTGTCGCGTTCCAGCAGGCCGGCAACAATGTAAAGGTTGTGCTTCTTCGCCAGTTCGCCAAAGATCTTCGTGGATGGTCCGGGAATCGTTTCCGCGCACTCCGCGTAGGTCTTGCCTGTGCCGTAATAAGTCACTGTCTCACCCAACACCACGAGATCGGCCTTATCCCGTGCTGCCGCAGCGATCAGCGGGCCGTACTCCTCGCAGTTACTATTGGGTGATTTGCCACTCGGTCGGAAGTGAATGGAAGCGAGCCGAACCGTGCGTGGAGATGGGGTTGGCACTTCTGTCAGCGAAACGTCGCTCCATTCAATCTTACCACCGGGTGCCCAAAGCAGATGCAATTCAACAACCGCTCGGGTGGCCTTTGCCGGAGCGCGGTAAGTATCGGACACTTCGGTCCAACCCGTGGCATCGGTTGCCTTGTCGGTCGGGTGTTCCGCCTCGGCAGGTCCGGCGTAGCCATCGAGATAGCCCTTGACGGGTGGCTCGCTCAGGGGCACAGGCTTTCCCTTGTCGTCCTGCCAGAGGATGCGCACGACTGCGCTTCGCCGCGGCGTGGGGACATTGTGAATTTGCCGGACAGCGTGGAAATGGTAGTGTTTGTCGCCCGTCACTGGGAACGATTTCGCGAACCAGCCATGAAGTCCTTCGCGCTCATCGGCAGCGATGACCCAGGCACCATCGCCTTTCGGCCCTCCCTTGGGGTGAAACGAAAACTTCGGACGGATTTCCTCGCGGGGCGATGCCGTCGTCCATCCTGGAGGCAGTGGGCTTTCCGTCGATGTGGGTTTGTCGGCTGGAGTGGGCGGAACTGCCGTTGGTGTGGCAGCGGAGATCGCGAACGCAACCAGGGACAGACAACCCAGAGCGAGAATTCGCATGGCCGACTCCGGAAGGTGATAGCTTTGTCGCAGGGTGAGTCAAGGCTTTGCGAGGCCTACCAGAACCTAAAACGGAGAAGATAGCAGTTGGTGCAAAATCTCGACCTGCCCGGCTTTGAGGAAAAACCTCCCCCAGAGAGGTTTGCGGTCAGGCCGACCAGAACGGTCTGCTTATCGACCTGTGGGGGCTTTATAAGAAAACACGCTTGCACGTCCTGGTCTGTGAACTTTTGGATAGTTATTGACGGGTGACGTCTGGACGTCTATACTCCTCCGGTAAGCATACTTGCTCGGAGGTTGTCGATGTCGGATGTACGTCTCCAACCTGGACTTGTCCGTGACGCCATTGTTAAATTCTTGCGCAATCGCGCAGCCTCTGCGTCAGTTGCGGAAATATGTGATGGTGTCCGTTCCACGCTAGGACAAACGGTTCCGAGTTCTTCAGTCCGCTCTTACCTCAACCTCAATACCCCGGCAACCTTCCTGAGAACCAGTCACGGCCGATACCAGCTTACCTGCAAGCCAACTGCACCACCTTGTCGATCCCGTTTTGAAGCGGAAGAACCCAACGAAGTGTTTCGATATGGTCGCGCAGTTTTTTTCCAGAACGATTGCCTTACTTGGCTAACGCGGCGAGAGGAGCGATCGTTGCACGCCGTCATCACCGATCCGCCGTACGGTCTGGTGGAGTACAGCCCGGAACAGCAGTCGAAGTTGCGCGCGGGCCACGGTGGTGTCTGGCGAATCCCACCGTCCTACGACGGATGCAAACGCTCGCCCTTACCTCGCTTCACGACATTGACGCCTTCAAACCTCGCCGATATGGTTGAATATTTTGGGAATTGGGGGCGTTTACTTCGCCGCGTTCTCGTCCCCGGCGCGCATGTGTTTGTCGCATCCAATCCCCTTGTTTCCTATGCCGTCGCAAGGGCTTTAGTGGATATCGGACTGGAACGGCGTGGCGAAATCATTCGCTTGGTGATGACGCTTCGCGGTGGAGATCGCCCCAAGAACGCTCATCAAGAGTTTCCCGATGTCAGTGTCATGCCGAGGTCGATGTGGGAACCGTGGTTGCTTTTCCGCGAACCACTTGAGGGGCGCGTACAGGATAACCTGCGGCGCTGGAAAACCGGTGCCCTTCGGCGCACGTCGCCGCACCAGCCCTTTGGGGACGTGATTGAATCAAGCCCGACTCGGAAACGTGAACGTGAAATCGCCCCGCATCCGAGTCTGAAACCACAAGCGTTCTTACGCAAGCTCGTCCGCGCCGCCCTGCCTATGAATGAAGGTGTCATCCTCGATCCGTTTGCCGGAGCCGGCTCAACTTTGGCCGCTTGTGAGTACGTCGGGTGCGCAAGCATCGGCGTGGAAATGGATGAACGCTACGTGGAAATCGCCAAGAAGGCCATCCCGCAACTCACGGCTCATGAAGTCGACGTCAGTCGGTAGACCCAATTTCGGCGAAATCGTTCTAGCCCCTTTGCGTGCAATGTTGCGGTCCGCGTTCCCAGTTCTCCCCGTTCGTTGCGGCGAAAATCCGTGCGGCGCACTTCGCCGAGATAGACTTCCGTAAATGTCATGGGGTGCCGTTTGGTGGCAGGTTCGCTTTCATTGTCAACACCATAGACAAACACGCACAGCCATTGCTTCCGGGCACCATGCATGTCAACTGCACCGCCGGATTTGCGCGTACTCTTGATCTCAATCCCCTCAGTGCCGGACGGGACACTGTTCTCGGTATACCGGGCCCTTCAAAACCAAATCCGGGTGCCCATTAAAGTAGAGATTCTCGGTAAGCGATCGAGAGTGATTGGCCAGACTCGCGGTCAGCATGTCCGACAAGAGGCCCGACATGATCGCCGGACGCAGCATATCGTCCAGCCGCTCCAAACCCTTTGCTTCCAACATTAGGTTCACGTCAAAAAAGAAGTCGTACACATCCTGCATTGCCATCTGAAAATCGTCCAGTCGCAGGTTGTATGGCAGGTCGCGGTTCTGATTAAAGCCGTCTTGCTGCGGTGTGTTCTTGATCACTGGCACTGGATGTGCCTCCACGAGCCCTACAGAGACGATGATGGATTGTCGCTGCGCACTACACCATTGTCAAGCAGGGTGCCAAGTGCTGCAAAGGCCCCCACCTTACCCCCTGAAAACTTCAGGATCGCGATAGGGCCATTATCGCCGCCCGCCGCCTCTCCCTAGAGCTGACCTACAAGACCACGATCAGGATACGCCACTTCCATGCCGAACGATATGAGGTTTTTGGTTCCCACATCATCGGCTAGTAATCCCATCAAAAAAACGCGCACGACAGCAGATTGAAAGAACACTCCTGCGGAGTGCTATAGTTATAGTGTACGGATTATCACTAATCTTGGAGTCGGTAAGTTCGCGTCTGGTGCCTACCTGCCACGTTTGGTCGGATGCACACACCCGCTACACACTTCCACTCTCGAAATGCCGCCAGGAGTAGCCATGTCCTCTTTGCCGCTCGCACGCAGGCAAGCGTCGTTGACTCATTGGTCCTTGCGAATTCATCCGGCGAACCCAGAGCCTGTCCCGCACCCTTCCATTGTCGTTGTGGTCACAGATCATGTGAACTGGGCTAGAATGATCGCTCGCGGCGTTCGTCAGGCGTTCCAATTTGTCCCGAGATCGCAGGAAGAGCAGGATTTAGAAGCGACCGCGTTCCTGGCGATTGTGGAGTTGGCCCAAAGATTCGACCCAACCAAAGTCCCACCCGGCGGCGATCCGATAGGCGCATTTCGTGGCTGGGCGGCTATCGACGTGCGGTGTCGCTGTCAGCGCGAGGCCCGCAGGCTCCGCAATGGCGGAACCTACAACACTCGTCGGGAGAAAGCCGGGAAGGCTCTCGTGGTCGAACGGTTGAGAGATGAGTCGGAACTGATTGACCCGCGGAGCCTGATTGAGCGGGATGAGCCCGATGATGAGTTCAACCCGTAACCGCGCTCTTGCACGGGCGAGGAGGCATTCATCCCGCCTCGGCTGCAAACTTCATGCACTGGGTGGATAGCTCCTCAAATACCTCAGCGAGTTGGGCAGGAGTCTGCCCAGCCCGACAGGCTTCTTCCAGACGACTCGCTGTCTCGGAAAGCTGGGGAAGTCCATACATTCCCGCGGAGCCACGGAGTCGGTGCGCCAGAGAAGTCAGTCCGGGCACATCGCCAGTCCGCAATGCCTCAGAGAGCCCCCGGGCCTTCTCCGGCAACGACCGGCGGTAAGCGATCTTGAGCGTGTCCAGCGATGAACGATTGATATTCTGTGATACGACCGGCGGGGGTGGCACTGGAAGAGGTGAAGGGTCAGGCGTGGGACGCAAGCGGCGAGTATCCGCCAGTTTTACCACCCAACTCCGCGATGGCATCTGACGGGCCACTGCTTTGAGCAGTCGATCTGCCTCAATTGGTTTGGTGAGATAAGCGTTACATCCCGCCCGAAGACATTTCTCTTCATCTCCCGCCATCGCGTGAGCGGTCAGAGCCACGATTGAACGGGAATACCCCTTCTGTCGGAGCATGCTGGTTGCCGCATACCCATCCAGTTCTGGCATCTGCATATCCATCAGGATCACATCGAACTCCGTCGCCATTGCCTTTTCAACCGCCACGCGGCCGTTGTCTGCAATCTCCACCGTCAATCCAGCTCGTTCCAGGAAATACTTCAATATCGTCTGATTCACCAGGGTATCTTCTGCCAGCAATACCCGCCCCTTCAACCTTGTCGTCTCCGTCTCAGGGGATTTCACAAGTTGAGATTCTCGCGTGAACTCTTCCTCATCCAACAAGTCGGTCATGTCGGTCGCGGCAACGGGTAGTGTGACGGTGAAACAGGTGCCGACACCCACGGTACTCCGAACCGCGATGCTACCACCGAGGTATTCGGCCAGCCGCTTGCATATACTCAGACCGAGCCCCGTTCCACCGAACCGACGGGTGGTCGATGGATCTGCCTGAGTAAATGGTTGAAACAATCGCGGGATGACTTCGGCGGGAATCCCGATCCCCTGATCTTCCACTTCCAGGAGTATCCGCGGCGAACTCGGTCGATCGTGCTCCAATCGAAGCCGGATCTCGACTCGTTTACCGGCTGTGCTGAATTTGACTGCATTGGAGAGCAGGTTGTCCAGGATTTGGCGGAGGCGCGTGGGATCGGTGGTGACGACACGGGGAAGTTGCCCGGTGGGAACGAACTCAAGGTGCAGTTCCTTCTCGCGGGCACCGACACCGGCGACCGACAACGACTCCACAACTGTTCGCCAGAGACGACATGGAACGCGCTCGGGATTCAGTTGACCGGCCTCGATCTTGCTGAGATCGAGGATGTCGTTGATAAGTGCGGCCAGGTGACGACCGCTCTTGAGGAGAATCTGAATCGCCCGCACCCGTTCATCCACATCGAGGCGAGGATCGAGAAGCATCTCGGAATACCCGATGATGGCCGACATCGGCGTGCGGAGTTCGTGGCTCATATTGGCCAGGAACTGGCTCTTGGTCCGATATGCCTCCTCGGCTGCCTCTTTCGCCTTCTGGAGTTGAAATTCCGTCTCGCGCCTGCGATCCGCAGCCTCCTGTTCTTGAGCAACGTCGCGAATGAGTTCCGCATTATTCGTACGAAGCCGATCGGTGCAGATTAGCGTTCCGAGCCAGCGATCGGCCATTTTCCGGGTAGAGAACTCGAACCAAATCGTTCCCCTGGATGCGTGACGGAAAGGAAGTTCCACGCACTGCTCACTCGGCCCAACTTCTTGCGATTGGAGAAGCCGGACGAGTGATGAGACGCGATCGGGAACGATGAAGGTAGTCACAGGTTGACCGATCGAACTTGCAACCGGATAACCGAGTTGTTCCCTCCAGGCTTCATTGAGAAATGAGATGATGCCCTTCACATCAAGTTCCAGGACCACCACTCCGAGGTTGGCGATCATGTCCCGATATCGCCGCTCGTGTTCGGGTACCTCAGTATCCGAAGCGGAATATGGGACTGCGTGAGAGCCCGTTGAGAACTGCTGTACGATGGAATTGCTCACGAATTCATGCTCCTGGCGTGTGCCCTCACCCCCTAACCCCCTCGCCCGCGGGGAGAGGGGGTTGGGGGGTGAGGGCACCCTCACCGTGCTGCACTCTGGAAAATGCGATCGAACTGGTCGGCAACGCTCGCAAAGCCGACAACCAGGAGTGGGTCGAATTGGCCCGGAGATTCCGAGACAATCACGCGGACCGCGCGCGGGTGACTCAACGCGGGGCGGAAGGGTCGGCGGTTGCGGAGGGCATCGTAGACCGAAACGAGTCCAACAACCCGGGCAGCAATCGGGATGGCCTCGTCTTTCAAACCATCGGGATATCCATTGCCATCCCACCGTTCGTGATGAAAGTGAGCCACGTCAGTTGCCAGCCCCAGACCGAGCGCATCGGGATACACCACACTCAATCCTGCAAGCACCTGGGCACCGACCGCAGCATGGGTTTGAACGGCAAGTCTCTCGTTGTCATCCAGGCGACCGGGCTTCAGCAGAATATTTGCTGGCACGGCAAACAGACCAATATCGTGTGCAGGTGCCGCCAACCCAAGAAGGGAAACGAAAGCAGGATCGGCGAGCCGGGCGTATTCGCCCTTGCCCTGGACAGCCATAGCAAGGGCTCGGATGTACTGAGGAAGCCGAGCATGGTAACCCCGACCAATCAAGCCAACCTCTTCCAGTAACCGACACTGCCCCAAAGCCAACAGCCCCACGGGTTCCGATGCCACAGCATCGCTCGAAAGATGATCTCGCGAGAGATCCATTGTGTTGGATGCTGCTTTCCCATTCGCCAGTTGACCGTTATTGGAGCGACGATTGAGCAACCCACGAACCCGGGAAAGAAACTCAGGGGGATTGAATGGTTTGCGGATGAAGTCATCGGCACCGGCCAGGAGCAATCCTCCCAGCGATTCGGTGGGCACGCGCCCCGACATATACAGAACCATCGGCCCAGTCCCCGTCGCTGCCTGCAACATTTTCGCAATCAACTTCGCCCCATCGAGGCGAGGCATCTCCTGATCCACCAGCACGAGATCGAACGACTGGCTCTCCACGATGGCAAGCCCTTCTCCACCATCCGCCGCCTCGGTGCAGTGATGTTCCGGCTCCAATAGCGAGCGAATATAGACGCGTACATCGGGATCGTCATCGACGATCAATACGCGCGGCCGCTGGATATTCGCGTTGCTTCTCCCGGGAATTTGCTCCGGCTTCCATCGAGTGAAAGGAACGAGAGCTGCTGCCGCTGCTGCTGCCGATGGAAAGCGATGATCGGGATCGGGGGCCATCAGCTTGGCAACGAGATCGTCGAGTTCGACCGGAAGTTCCGGCCGATACTGTCGCAATCGCGGGGATGCTGTTGCCAGCCGTCGGGCAAGAACCGCAAGGCCCAGCCCCGATGTCTGAAACGGCTCCATTCCGGTCAGAGCCAGGAACAGCGATGCACCCAGGCCGAACACATCGGCTCGACCATCGACCCGACTTGGACTCTCGACTTGTTCGGGTGCCATGTAGCCAATGGAGCCGACGATTGCGCCCGGTTCGGTAAATGTTCGAGTGGGATGGCGTGCCAGTCCAAAATCCAGGAGTTTGGCCGTCCAGTCCGGCGTAACCAGTATGTTGCTTGGCTTGATATCGCGATGAACCAAGCCGTGCCTGTGGGCTTCGGCCAGTGCCTCGGCAACTTGTCGGAAGAGTGCCGCCGCCCTGTGGACGGGAAGCGGACCCTCTCGATTCACAACCGCGTGGAGGTCGGCCCCGGGGACGAGATCCATCACATAGTATTCGCGAGCGGAGCCACCCGGATACCGAGGTGGATCGCGACCGGCATCCAGACACGTCACGATATTTGGATGCTGAAGTCTCGCTACAGCGCGAGCTTCCAGAAAGAACCGGTTCATCAGCCGGACGCTTCCCTGGCATCGCTCGGTCATGACCTTGAGGGCAACCGGTCGGCGCAAATGACAGTGTTCCGCGCGATAGACCACTCCCATTCCGCCGCGTCCGAGGGGTTCCAAAAGCCGATAGTGGCCAATGAGAAGAGCCGGCCCAGTCCCCTCGCTCACCATGTCTGCCTGGAAGCGAGTCAGAAGGTGTCGAGCAACCAGTGCCGAAAGAGCCTCATCCAGATTTGTGAGAATTGTCAGTTCGCGCTGTGTCTCATTCGGGAGTTCATCCCATTCCTCCCGAAGAAAAATTCCTTGTTCCAAAAGGTCCAGCACGGGATTCAGGGGCGCTCGGCCTTGGTCCGTAGTCCAGTTAATCCTTGGTCCTTGGTCCATAGTCCAGTTAGTCCTTGGTCTTCAGCCCTTCGTGAAGACAACCGAGCGTCCTGGTAGAGCGAAGTGGCTCACTGATCGTAAATTGGCTTTCCCGAAGAACTATAGACCAAGTACCAACACAATCCCTTTACTTGTTGTGCATAAGCAGCGAAAAATTGTCTGTTGCCAAACGAATGAGTAGGTCGGGGGATTTGAGCGGAACGCTTCCAGAATTGCCCATCGCACAATAATCGCGGTTTTCCTGGCCGGATGCGCTTCCGAAACTTGACGGGCTCTCACTTCTGATCCACCTTTGAAATCATACTCACCGTATATAAGGATGGTTCCGGTGTCGGCATTAATCCAAGCTCCGACCTCAACTCAATCTCCCACCCTCCCCCTTTTGGCAGGAAGCCGGAGTACCGTTCTCGCCACGATCCTCGATCCCTCGCGGCTACCGACTCCCCCGGCTGTTGCTCTTCAGATCATCCAGGCCGCCAGCCGCCCCAACTGTCGTCCGGCCGAAATCGTCGCGTTAGTCAGTCGCGATCCGGCCCTGTGTGCAAAAATCCTTCGCGCTGTGAACTCGTGTCTGTATGGACTGGCCAAACCGGTTGGCTCGCTGGAACGGGCCATTGTGATCCTTGGCCTGAATCCACTCCGTTCGCTTACCCTTGGGTTATCGCTCCCGGCGACTCAGGGGGGGATGGTAGCCGACGATGCGATGCGGTCGTACTGGGTGAGTTCCGTCAGTGGAGCCATTCTCGCACGCGAAATCGCTACACGGATGAAGCATCCATTCCCGGAGGATGATCTCGTTGCGGGGTTGCTCAGCGACCTGGGTACGATCCTCATGCAACGGGCCTATCCCGAGGCATGGCATGCGATGATGGCCCAACATCCGCAGTGCCTCCCGAGTAAGATCTGCGAGGTCGAGGAAGAGGTGTTTGGGGTAAACCACGCGGAGGTCACGGCCGAGCTTCTGCACGGGTGGCACATCCCGGAAGATACCGTTGAGCCGATCCGACACCATCACCGCCCGGGACGGTTCACAGGTGCCTCCCCGCTGCGGACATCGCGGGCGGAATTACTGTATTTCGTCGAATGCCTCACTCAACTCGACACCATCACTCACGACGCAGCGGCTCTCGATCAATTCCTGACCCTGGCACGCGACCGCTTTAACATGTCGCAAACGACATTGATTTCCTTCCTGCAAGCGGCTGTTCCGAAGATCGATGAATTTGCCGGCCTGCTCAACCTGAACATCGGCCAGTGTCCCGACTTCGCCCGAATCCTCTGTGAAGGAAGCGAAGCACTGGTGAGACTGACGGTTGAGGCCAACCGACCTTCGGCGAATGGAAACGGAGCCAAGACCGCGCATCCGATCCCTGCGGAAACAATGGCCTACCTGCCAGACCAACTACACGCTACATCCCATCGAACGCCGACCTCATTCGCGGCGAACGAACGACAGCGGGGCGGATTGCCGGAGTTCCGCGAGGAATATATCAACCGATTCCCAACGGGCGGTTGCCGACTGGATGCTTACGAATTGCAAGAACTTCTGGGCCGAGGCACGATGGGGATCGTGTTCAAGGGATACGAGCGCGGTCTGGATCGTTATGCGGCCGTGAAGATACTCTCGCCGCATCTGGCAATCGACCCCACAGCGCGAGAACGGTTTGCCCGGGAGGCCAAGACCGCCGCATCGATCCGACACGAAAACGTCGTCATGATCTACACGGTTGGCGAAGTGCGCGGTTCTTCTTACCTGGCGATGGAGTACGTGGATGGCGGTTCGCTCCAGGACATGCTGGAACGGGATGGGCCATCGCCGCTTTCCACTGTGATCCGCGTTGCGCGGGAAGCTGCCGCTGGTCTCACTGCGGCCCACGCGCGACAGGTCATCCACCGCGATATCAAACCGGCAAACATACTGGTGGAGTCAACGACCGGTCGGGTGAAGATCAACGATTTTGGCCTTGCCCGCGTTACCACTCAAAACAGATTATCGGCGGAAGGTTCATTGATTGGAACGCCGCTGTTCATGGCACCCGAACAAATCCTCGCCCACCCACTCGATGCTCGAACGGATTTGTTCGCCCTGGGAGGCGTGCTGTACATCCTCAGCACGGGCGAGTTGCCATTCCCGGGTAATAATGTGACAGAGGTGCTGATGGGCGTCTGCGAGGTGGAGCCCATCGCCCCACGCAAGTTCCGCCCCGACCTGCCTGAATGGCTGGAAGCCATGATACTGCGGCTACTGCGGAAGAATCCAGCAGAACGATTCCAAACAGCCGCTGAAGTGTCAGCGCTGGTGAAAGCGAAGAGCCCGCAATAACGTCAACGAGGAGAGAGAAAGTCAGGCGTTTGAGTCATTTTAGGCGCGCCTAAAATCAAGATTTACGGACCGAGAACCGTTGTCGAAGACGTCGGATTTTCCATATGTCGATTGCGATTTTTGAGGAGAACTTCGGCCGCACGATGGCGCGATTCGAGCCACGTCTGGGGAATCAGGCCGCCACCCAGAATGAGTGCCGCGAGCGTCAGTACGGCAATCCGCTCCCGAAGTGTAATCCCAAGTGACACCGCCGACAGGTGCCGTCCTCCCGTGAAGATCAGGAAGTAGATCCGAAGCACGGCGATTCCGTTCAATGCGGTTGTCACAACAATCACCAGGCCGATCCCCAGATTCACCCCAATCGCCCCATCGACGAGCATTTCCGTAGCGACAAAGCCTAGCGTTCCCGGAAACCCCACGCTCGCCAAACCCGTGATGAGAAAGCAAACCGCCAAAGCAGGCGAGTGTTCGTAGAGGCCGTGGAATTCGGTCAAATCCAACCGTCCGAATCGAGCTTCCACTGCCCGAAGCGTGAGCCCCAGCCCGGCCAGCGAGAGAGCTACCGAGTACCACAAAGCCAGAGCCCCGGTCAGGCTGATCGCGGTATGGAGTTCCAACCCCACCAGGATCATCGATGCGTGACTTAGGAACAGGTACGCGAAGAATCGCCGGGGCGTGTGTTGCACCAACCCCATCCCCGCTGCATACGCAGCGGTAATCAGAGAGAATAACCCGATGCTGTGCAGAACCCAGTCGGGACACACCGGGAGGACCAGCCGGACCGCCGCATACATCCCCACAATGGGAGTCGCATTCAAAACGGCGGTTGAGAACAATGCGTTCTCGAACAGATCTGCAACCCACAGATGCGCTGGGACGGTCCCACTCCGAATCAGCACCCCGAGCAGAAGTGGGATGCACGCAATCGATGGCTGGAGATGTGCTGCCAGATCGTTCTCGACGAACGCCCACCCCACCGCGAAGAGCACAACAACGACGAACATATGCAGTGCGTAGACCCGCGTCCCTTTGCCTTCCCATCGCAGTTCCAGGTAAGGGAGAATCGCACTCACGGCGAATAGCGCGATCAGCGGCCACGGATCAACGGTCGCAAACACAGCCAGACGCACGGCCTCCGTAAACAGCAACATGGGGTAGGAAATCTGCGCAAGCTTTGTTCCTGAGGTTGCAAGCACGATGAGGAAGTGGAGCAGAGCAACCAGCGGAAGCAGGGGGGCACTTAGTTGATCGATTTCGAGGAACCGTTTTCCCAGCAGCCTGGGCAACACCTCCCACACAGCCGCCCCGCCAGGATTGGCACTGGCCTCGAAACCGGCCCAGGCCAGAAGCGTACAAACGAGCGTTGCGGCAGTGGACCCAAGCCCACAACGAGAACTGGCATCGTTCCCTCGATACCACCACGAAGCAGCAGCACCGACAAGCGGAACCAGGATGCTCAATTCGAGCCAGGGAATGGCATAGAGGTTCATGGGCTTCCGTGGACGCTTTTGAGATTTCCGAAAACGAGGAGAGAATAGAGAGTATTCACCGCGGAAAACGCAGAGTACGCGGAGAGAAAATGGGAGTGGAAGTACTGCGTGTGTGCCATTTTAATTCTGCTGAATTCTCTCTGCGTTCTCTGCGTTCTCCGCGGTGAATACTCCTTTTATCTCTGCAATCTCTTCGCCCGGGGTCTGTCCGGCAATTGCAGCGGTAATTCGTCGCTCGAACCGATCCAGCCTACGGAAGAATTTCAGAAACGGAGTCGCAATGTAATTGGTCAACAGCGCATCGAGATACCCACGTTCCAGAGCGAACCGGAACAACCACCGCTGAAAGCCCGCCGAGGTGTATTTGATCCACACGACAGAGGCTCGAGGTAACCGCTCACCAATGGCATTTTCCAGCGCCTTGTAGTCGAGCAATAGAGTCGGAGCGCGAACGAACTGGAGGGTCCGCAAAGAAGCGTGTCCGAGCAGGTGAACCAGAGGAACGAACCGAAGCCCGAACCCAATCTCGGCCACGATGATCCCAACCTGTCCCAGCGAAGCAAACGACAGAGCCGACTTAATATCCGTCTGCACACTCCCTATCAAATAAGCGACTACAGCGGTCAAGAGTCCGAGTACCACCACAACCACAGACAGGGGCAGGGAGGCATCAAGGAGCGGACTCACTCGCAACAGCATGTATGCCCCAAGGTGAACGGACAGGGCTCCATAGAACACCGCGCTGCTCGGGGTTGGTCCCTCCATCGCGCGCGGAAGCCATCCGGAGAAAGGGATCAATCCCGACTTCCCAGCCGCGGCCACAACCAAAAGCAGGCCAACGACCAGCGCCTGCGTCTCGGACACCGAGGTTTGCCCACCCGGCCACGAGCCAGTGCCGAGCAGTTGATCGAAGTCCCCCTTGCCGGCCATCTGATGCAGAACCACTGCGGCAAGCAGTAGGGCGGCATCCGAAATTCGATATACGATCCACACGCGCAGACCGTTCCGAGCAGGGTTCGGCCGTTCCTGAAAGAACGCCACCAGCAGCGCACTTGAGAGCCCCACCATTTCCCAGCCTGTAAACAGAGTCTCGATCGTGCCCGCAGTCGCCGTGAGGACCATCCCGAACATGAAGATCGAGTACAGGGTGAAGAACCGGTTATATCCTGGTTCCCGGTGCATATAGCGCGATGCGAACCCCCCGATGGTTCCACACAACTCCAGTGAAAGCATCACGAACGGCACGGAGAGGCGGTCGAAAATCAATTTCACTTTGAAGTGGTACTCACTCCCCTCACCATGGCCGTGCTGATCAGAATGGATCGAAACCCAATCGCCCAGATCGAGGGTTACGTGTCGTTCCCCCGTTGTGAGCATTGTCATAAACACTCCCACCGCCGACACCAAAGCCCCCACCACCGACCACCGGACCAGCTGAGCCGTTCGCGACTCGGTCAAGCCATAGTCGAAGAGCGAAGCGAGGCCAAGCGTGAGCAGCAGGCCAGCCGGGAGTGCAACGACCAGCAGCTTCAGAGTGAAAAGCACGACCGCAGGATCGGGCATGGATGTCTCCGCGAGGAGCTTCGAGTAGGGGCGAGGGGCAAGGGGCGAGGGGCAAGAGAAAAGCAGAAAGAGGAAAGAAGCGATTGTCTTTATTTTTTGTTTTCATCTTGCCCCTTGCCCCTCGCCCCTTGCCCCTACTTCAAGCAGTTCCGCAAACTCCAGGTGGTCTCGCCACCCGCGATACCAGGCTATCGAACTGGTGGTTTGGGGGAGTTCAGAGGCGTGTGGGATGTACTTGTGGAAGGTACCATCCCGGAACATCTTGATCGTCTGCGAGTTCGGATCGAGAACCGCGAGTTTTACCCATCTATTCGCTGTCAGTTGCATCATGGCTGGATTCCGCTTGAGCATCCCCAGGACGACCTCGGTGGTGTTTTCGCAAACGATCAGCAAGCGAACCGGCTCGTGAATCTCGGTCATCTGCCAGGGTAGACCCGTGCGTAAATCGCTGGCGGCACCATCCATCACACCGAGCAAGGAGGTGATATTGTGCGGCAGTTTCGTTCCACAGCCAAACCCCGCGGGATCGATGTGCGAGAAGTAATACTCCAGATTGATTCCCCCGCACACCGGAAACACGGCAGACATTGTTCGGGTCAGAATCTCCCCATCGGGGGTGTCCTGGGTGGGGTCATACGATGTGAGAAACGCGCGGCGATCAAGAAACAGACCGCGCGTGCGTTCTCGCCGACCGACAACGCAGATCGCATTGGTTGCGTGACCGAGTTCCGGACGGCTTTGCGCCAGATCCTCGCTTCGCCCCTCGACGTGCTGTCGTGCCTCCCGCGGCGTCAGGGTCAAAGGGGCGGACATGAACCGCCGACAGCGTTCGTGAGCGTTGCGGTCGCAGGTTTCTTCCAGATCCCGCATCGCCGCGTGAACCTCGTTCCCGTGCGATGCGGGAACTTGATCCAGATCGGCGAGTGTCACCGAGTCGTTGCAGGTATTGTGGAAGCCGCCTACAAACCAAGTCGTTTCTGGGATCGTAATACCCTTCCCGGCCAATCGCGCTCGCACTTCCGGGTCGTTGAGAATGCGGGCACCCGCTCGACCATTGGGTGCGCCTGAACTGCCCCCACACGCGCCACAATCGTAAGCGGACTTGTGCGGATTGTTCAGACTGCTCGATCCATGCCCGATTACCAGTACCAGCCGAGCGAACCCATGAATCAGCCCGACATCCCGAAGCAACCGTTCGCCCATCGCCACCTTCTCGTCGGGCGTGAAGCCAATTTGCCCAGCCTTCGACCCGGCTGAGAGATCGGTGCGATCGAGTTTGAGGGTCGTTTTCGGTTGCGCGCGAACGAACCGTCCGAGTTTCTCACGGATTTTCGCAGTTAAGCGCGGAAACAGGATGCGCGCGACCAGAGGAATTGATGCCAGCACGCCAAGTGTGGCCGTGAGGAGTGCGCCGAGAGCAAAGGTCCGGCTGCCGACATGAGCCTGATGGGCGACTGTCCCGACGGCCCGGTCGGTTCGACGGAGGCGGCGATGCGTTTCCTCGTGAGTCTCATTCACCTGTTCGACAACCCAGTGTTTGGGGGTAATCACAATCGGACAGAGAGGAACGAACGTGGCATCCTCAGCACCCCGGTAATACATTGGCACCGCAAAGAACCCAGCAGCTCCAAAGGTCTCGCAGTCCGGAGCAACCTCCTCTAGATGTCGGCGAAACGATTCTTCCCGTTCATCCAAACACGTGATGGCCTGAAACCGCGGTGCATTTGGTTTTCGTTGGGCGTGCAAAGCGAGAGCATCGAGCGTTTGCGTGTAGAATCGCCGCTCGTAGGCAAGGTGGAAGACACGCCGGCGCTCGAAGTTATCGAACGCTTCGATCTCACGGAGGAGGCGTTGCCAACTTACCGGAGACAGGTGATACAACTCGTCGGGAGTCCATGCCAGAACCTGGGCAAGCTGGAACGCGGGGAACGCGCGTTCCTCAATGGATGGCGGAGCCCAAGGTTTGAGCCTTGTCCGGAGTTCTCTCGGAAGTTCGGTAAGCGATCCGGTGTAGCCGAGCGATTCCTTCCCGGCATTCGAGAGGGCGACTCGTTCCAACAGAAGGCGGACGGCAATAAACTCGAGGAGACTGCCGGGCGGTGCGGCCAGTGCGACCCGGTCCCCCCGATCCTCGACCTGCCGGATCATTCCACCCCACCCACGCAAAGCGAGAAGTGTGTTGGAGAAAAACTCCTCCCACTCGGCCTCGGGTATGCCCAGGAGAGTCAGCGACTCGCGGGCCGATTCGATGGGTGTGATTGTGGCATCCTGGAGTCTCGTCAGTTCGCGGCTTAATCCACTGAGCCACCAATCGGGCGGTCCCATGCCGCGCTGATACAGCAAGCAGAACGACTGAAAAAATCCTTTATCCCGGTCTGGCAACGGCCAGTGCGATACCCCTTGATCGAGAAACGCCGCGGTGAAGCGGATCAGGAAATCGTTCACGAGTGGGTCGAGGTCCATCCCGGTAACGGCCTTAAAAAGATCGCAGGGCCGAACCAATGGAACTGTCGGCACTGCCAGTGGCGGCACCCCACGAACTCCTTCGAGGCACGTTTGCCACAATGCTTCCTGGGTAAAAGCTTCCCAGGTGGTGTCGGGCCACGTTTCAATCTCGCCCGCGCGAAACCGGACAAAGAGCCCCGTGAGCCACTTCGGCCGACCGTTCCCCTCATTCCAGCCGCGGAGGTCGCGCATCACCCATCGCCGCGTCTCGGATATGAGCCTCACACGCACTGAGGCAGAAGCCTCGGGACGTATTCGCCGCAACGCATCGGTATCGGCAAGGAACCACTGGAGTTCCGCGGCCGAGCCGGTTCGCATCGGGAACTCCAGCATGGCAAGCCGAAGTTCGATCCGGGAGACGGCGTTTATTACCCGCTCATCCGCTCCCGCTTCAAGATCGTCCCAGAGAATCTCGCGGAGATCATCGAACCGGATTCGCCCTCGAGCCAGTGCCTCCCGATATCGCTCCGTGGAGAGGTATGGCTGGCAACCAAACGCGATTGCCCCCTGAACGACCGCCTTCTCGAATGGCAGGTTCTCGAAGGCATGCAACGTGTTATGGTGAATGAAAACCGTGATCGGCCCCTGCGCGGGCAACAGGTGGGCCGCGCGATCGATTGCCTGACGCAGTCGTTCGTGGGCGAAATTTGGTTGGGTAGGTGGAGAATGCCCGGACGTGGTATCGTTATGTGTCACCGGGGCTGTACTCCCAGCACCGCAAAGCGAGTGCATCCTGCAGTATGCAACCCTTGGGGTAATGATTGATCCGGGAACGCAGATGATCCTATGGTTGTACCCCGAAGAGGTTGGATTTCAAAGGGCAGGATCGCAACGCGCAGCCTGAAGATGCCCGGGAGAATCACCCAATACCTGATTTAGGGTTCGACATGGTACGAATCCGCTTACGATTCTTTTGGTTGATCACACTCGTCACTGTGGTCCTGGTGGGGCTCTGTACCGTCACCGCCGTGTCCGTGTTCCGGGAACAGGCCCGGATTGAGGCCGTGCTGCGGGAGAACCTCGGAAGCCGCAAGGCGGCCGTTGAGCTCGAAGAGTGTTTGAAGTCATTAATCGACCAGGAGCAAGTCAGCCTGGAGCGGGTCGCCACGCTCCAGGAGCAGGCGTCGGGACTCCTGGAGAAACTCTTCAATTATGCCGATCAGCCGAAGGAACTGAAGCTCTACAAGGATATGACCGAGGCATACAAGGAGTATATCCTTCTATGGCGATCGGTCCCTCCCCCGAGCAATCCTTCTTACAGAGAGCAGATTAAAAAAGCCACCGACCTGCTCGATGAGAAAGTCCGCAAACCCTGCCACGAGTTCTGGGAATTCAACGATCAACTTCTGGATGCCTCCACTCGCCAGCACGAGACGGTGCTCTATCAGCTTGGATTGGGGATGGCACTGGTTGGGGGGCTTGGTGGGTTTGCCGGGTTGGTGCTGGGGTATGGCGTGGCACGCGGGTTGAGCCGGTCGATCCGTCGGCTCCAGGTACAGATCAGTGATGCGGCTGGAAAGCTTGGGCCGCCGCTACCGCCGGTCGTCCTGACCCGAGAGGGCGATTTTCGCGAATTGCACGAGCAAGTGGATCTGCTTACCACCCGAATCGAAGCAGTGGTTCAGGAGCTTCAGCAGCGGGAGCGCGAAGTGTTGCGTGCCGAGCAACTCGCGGCCGTCGGTCAGCTCGCCGCCGGTGTGGCCCACGAGGTTCGCAACCCGCTCACCTCGATCAAAATGCTCGTCCAGTTGGCAATCGAGGATAAAGCAGGGTTGCCGCGGGACGATCTCTGGGTGATCGAGAGCGAAGTGCGGAAGATGGAACACTCACTTCAGACGTTTCTCGATTTCGCTCGCCCACCCAAGGCAGAACGACGACTCGTGAACCTTCACGATGTCATTGGCGGCGTTCTTGGCCTCACGCGGGGTCGGATCGAGAAACAGAAAGTCGCAGTCACGGTGTTCGCACCTTCCGAGCCGATTAACCTGACCGTCGATGCTGGACAACTCCAACAAGTGCTGGTGAACCTCATCTTGAACGCCCTCGATGCGATGCCTGGGGGCGGGCGGCTCCATCTGGTGGTTCGGGTGGTCGGGGGATGGGTCGAAATCGAAGTGTCGGATAACGGCCACGGTATCCCGGCGGATCTGCTGCCGCGACTTTTCCGACCGTTCGTGAGTGGCAAGGACACCGGTCTGGGGCTTGGACTGGCCATTTCACTGCGGATCGCTGAAGATCACGGAGGGACGATTGTTGTAGCCAACCGTCCTGGGGCGGGAGCAACATTCACGATTCGGCTTCCGATTGTGGTGTCGGAAATGAAGAGCGTATGACCGATGAGAGGATGGGAATCTTGTAGGGTGGGTCGAGTCTTCGAGCCCCACCATTTTCAGTGATTCTGGTATTGGTGGGGATCGCAAAGCCTCGACCCACCCTACAAGACCGAGCATTAGAAATATTGGAACGAGTTGAGATCAGAGGAAACGCGCAATGCCGGTTTTGCTCTTGGTGGATGACGAGCCTGCGATCCAGCATGCGTTCCAGCGGGCTTTTCGCGGGGGCGATTTGGTGGTGCTTTCTGCCGGCTCGGCCACCGAAGCAATGGCATCCCTCGCGCGCGACCGGCCGGATGTGGTTGTCCTCGATATCCACCTGCCGGATGCGACTGGGCTCGATACCTTCCACCGCATCCGCGCGATCGATGCTCGCATTCCCGTTGTGCTGATTACCGGGCATGGAACAACCGAACTTGCCATTGAGGCGATCAAGGAGGGTGCCTACGAATACCTTCTCAAACCGCTCGAACTGCCCGAACTGCGAGCGGTTATCGATCGCGCTCTCCAGTCCAGCCTCCTCATGCGAGTGCCGGCCTCACTCGTGGATAGCGATCTCCAGCCGGATTCCGGGGATGTTCTTCTCGGCAAGTGCGCGGGAATGCAAGAGGTGTATAAGGCGATTGGCCGCGTTGCGAGACAGGACGTTACCGTGCTGATTCTGGGCGAGAGCGGCACAGGCAAGGAACTCGTTGCCCGGGCCATCTACCAACACAGCCGACGTTCCCAGATGCCATTTCTCGCGGTGAACTGCGCTGCCATCCCCGAGACACTCCTGGAGAGCGAACTGTTCGGGCACGAAAAGGGCGCTTTTACGGGATCGGATCGCCGCCGCGTAGGGAAATTCGAGCAGTGTCACGGCGGAACGATCTTTCTGGATGAGGTTGGCGAGATGAGCCCCCTCACCCAGGCCAAGATTCTGCGACTGATCCAGGATCAGCGATTCGAGCGGGTAGGTGGGAACGAAACGATCCAGACCGACGTTCGATTGATTGCAGCCACCAATGCCGATCTGGAAAAGATGACGGAGGATGGACGGTTCCGCAAAGACCTTTACTTCCGGTTGAACGTATTCACCATTCGCTTGCCCCCGCTCTGCGAACGCGGGGACGACATCGTGATACTCGTGGAACACTACCTGAAGCGATTCGGGCACGAACTGGGTAAGCCCTTGCAAAGCATCGACCCGGCGGTAATGGCCGCGTTGAAGGCATATCCGTGGCCGGGGAATGTCCGCGAACTCCAAAGCGTCTTGAAACAGGCTGTGCTGCGCATGAGTGGTCCTGTTCTCCTGATTGACTTCCTCCCACCTCACCTCACCGGCCGCTCCACAACCCCAAAGTCCGAACCTCCGGGAGAGATGCCGGTCGCTGCAGCGTTCGACTGGGATGAATTCGTGGGCGGTCGGATCGCAGCGAGTACCGAAAATCTCTATGCGGAAAGCCTGGAGCGAATGGAGCGCGAAGTCCTCGTTCGCGTTCTCCGCCACACGGCGGGTAACCAACTCCAGGCTGCCCGGATTCTGGGAATCACTCGCGGCAGCCTGCGAAACAAAATCCGAACCCTGGGAATCAGCATCGCCCGGTCGGTGTGGTCGGACGATTCAGATGAAGCTTAGTGTTCAGTGTTCAGTTTTCAGTGTTCAGCGAAGACATTGAAACTCCGTTGGCGGTGTTTGAATGTCTTTACTGAAAACTGAACACTCCCACTTAGCGCCCGAGCGTTTCCTTGAACAATTCCCGCATCATCTTCCACGAC
Organism: Gemmata sp.; assembly: GCA_035947935.1. Taxonomy (GTDB): domain Bacteria; phylum Planctomycetota; class Planctomycetia; order Gemmatales; family Gemmataceae; genus Gemmata. The sequence goes on from DASZJS010000470.1 coordinate 26,719, forward strand.
TTTTCATCGGCTGCTTTATCGTACTTCATGCCCTTCAACCCCTCCTTGTCGGCACCAGGCACCGTGAAGCTGTGAACGGCTCCGGGGAAGTTCTCAAACGTATACTTTACTCCGGCCTTATCGAGCGCTGCCTTGAAGTCGGCGATTGATTTCTCGGAGATGAAGGTATCATCGGCTCCATTGCAGATCAGGAGCCTGGGCTTGATCGCCTTGGCTTCTTCGGCTGTTGGCGTGGGCAATGATGCGTGGAACGTGGCCACGGCTTTCAGGTCGGCCCCCGAGTATGCCAATTGCAGGCAAGTGCTGCCGCCGAAGCAATAGCCAATGGCGGCGATCTTGGTTGAGTCCACGTTGGGCTGACTCGTGAGTTGCTTGAGACCCATCTCGGCTCGACCTCGCCAGGTCTTCAAGTTCATCCGAACGGAGGTTGCCATCTTTCCGGCATCTTCGGGATGCGTCACGGACTTCCCATCGCCGTACATATCGACTGCGAAGGCAACATAGCCGAGTTCGGCTAACTTCTGGCATCGCTCCTTCGCGTAATCGTTCAAGCCCCACCACTCGTGGACCACCAGGACGCCGGGCCGCTTCTCTTTCACGGAATCATCGTAGGCCAGAAAGCCTTTTAGCTTGGTCCCATCGTACTCGTAGTCGATCGTCTTGGTGACGACCGCCGCCGGGCTCAGCCCGGAGGTCAGGGTAACGATTGCCATTGCGATCACGCTCCGAAACATGATGTCCTCCTGTTGATCGAAAAAGCCCACATACTCTCGGCGCGGAGTATAGTGGGCTTCTGTGATTGTACGAAGTAGGTTACCGAATCAGAATCGCCAAAGCGGACCGGCAAGATTCGTCCACAGACTATTATTGCCTGAAAAATTACCAGCCTCACTGGGCCAGCCCAGGAAGCTTTTCATCAAAGGAGTTGCAGACAGGCAGCGAACTGTGGAAAATCGGTTGAGTTCCGAAAATGTGATCGGCGGGCCGTCGAATGGCAGTATGGACCCACTGAGGTGCCCCATGTCGATCGAAGAAGCGATTGCCAGAGATCTCGTCGCGGTTCTCTTCGTGACGTTCCTGTTTGGAGGCGGGACGCTCTGGCTGATTGTCGCCACCATTGTGGAACAATGGCGGAAAGTGCGATTGGGAGAGCGGAACGCCACTCTCAAGCAGTCGATGATTGAGGGAGGATATCGCGCGGATGAGATCGTGCGCGTGCTGAACGCGGGCAACGAATAAACTGAGTGTACCCATCTCCACCGCCCGGTTTGCATGAGCCATAACCCGTTCCGAGACCTTCCCTCTGTTGCCCGGCTCCTGGAACTCCCATCGCTTATCCGGGCGCGAGAACGGCATCCCCACAACCTCATCGCCATGGCTGCGCGCAGTGAAGTCGAAAAACTTCGGAGCCAACTAGCGGCCGGTGAGACACCCAACCTCGATCCTGATGCCATCGCAGAGCAAATCGTAGCAACACTCGATGTTGGATCGCTGCCGACGATCCAGCCGGTAATCAACGCCACGGGAGTTGTCCTCCACACCAACCTCGGCCGATCTCCACTTCATGAGGATGTGGCACGGGCTGCCTACGAAGTATCTCGCGGTTACCTCAACCTCGAACTCGATCTCGCCACCGGAAAGCGATCGAGCCGCCAGGATGCCATTCGTGCCGGGCTCTGCGCACTGACGGGAGCCGAGTCCGCAACCGCAGTGAACAACTGCGCGGCCGCCACCGTTATCGCATTGCGGACAATCGCGGCCGGGAAAGAAGTGATCGTCTCCCGCGGTCAGTTGATCGAGATTGGCGGAAGTTTCCGGATTCCAGACATCATGGCTGTCAGTGGGGCGACACTTCGCGAAGTTGGCACCACCAATATCACCCGCTTGAGCGACTACGAACGAGCCATTGGCCCGAACACTACTGCCCTGATGCGGGTTCACACGAGCAATTACCGCATCCGGGGGTTCACGAAATCTGTGGATCTCGCGCAACTCGTTGAACTCGGCCGGAAGCACAATCTCATCGTCATTGATGACGTGGGGAGTGGGCAAGCCATCGACCTTACGCCGTTCGGGTTACCCGGTGAACCCCTGGTTTCTGAAAGTATCCGCATTGGGGCTGATCTCGTTTTATTCAGCGGCGATAAGTTACTCGGTGGACCGCAGGCCGGGTTGATCCTCGGGAAAACAAACCTGATTCAGCGGATCGAACGCGATCCGCTGATGCGGGCGTTCCGGCTCGACAAGATGACGCTCGCTGCTCTGGAAGCCACCCTGCGTATCTATCGCGATCCAGCCCGGGCGCTGCGCGAGGTGCCGACGCTCCGGATGCTGACCACTCCACTCTCGGAATTGCGTCAACGAGCCGAACTGTTTGCAGCCCGGTTACGGATGGTGCCAGGGGTTGCCGCAATCGAGGTGTGCGATGATGTGGCGTATGTTGGTGGTGGATCGTTGCCAGATGTGGCTGTGCCCACAGCGGTCATTGCCGTATCGGTAAACAATCTGAGCGAAGGCAAACTCGCGATCAGGTTGCGAACCGGGCAACCTGCTGTGGTTGGCCGTATCCAGGATGGCAAATTCCTTCTCGACTTGCGAACAGTCTTCGACCGGCAGGAAGACGAATTGTTGGGAGCGATCGCACAGGCGGTTCGGCAAGTGGCCCTCACCCCCCAACC
>DASZJS010000471.1:0-13791 GCA_035947935.1 Gemmata sp.
CGCATTCCCGCCCATGTCGCGATAGTCTTCACCACAACTTGTGAGGGGCAGGAATCGCTGTTCGAGGATTACGAAGACGCTTCACCCCTGTTATGCCGCTGTTTGCGGCTTGATCTCGCCCGCCGTGACCTTGCCCGACCCTTCGCAGAACGTGCCAAGCAAATCGCAGAGAAGGAAGGGTTAGACGGCCAGCCCATCGAGCGTTACGTGAAGCTCGCCCAACTCCACCGAAACAACCTCCGGGCCATGCTCCAGGCGATCGACAGCGGCGAAATGCTCTCCTGACGTTGCGGCTCCGACTACTGCCCCCAAACTGCGGGGCGCTGGTCGCGGCCGGACAGTCCGACGCGATTTCCAAAGTGAGGGGACAACATGGCACGGCAACAACCGACAGCGGAACAGAAGGCCAAAGCAGCGGAACGGCGAGAGCGTTTCCGCGAACTGGTAACGAAGGTAGCGGCGATGAGCGACGACCAACGCGGGGAACTGGTGATGAGGTGCGGTGCGGTCATGACGTGCGAAGGCCGGCCGTTATCGCCCTTCAATTCCTGCCTTGTTCTCTCCCAGTTTCCGACCTCTTCAATCGTCGGAGGGTTCCTTCAGTGGAAAGCCCACGGGCGATGCGTCAAGAAGGGCGAGCATGGATTGATGATCTGGGTTCCTACCGGAAGGAAGGACGAAGCCGAGAAGCCCACCGAAGAGGAAACGGAAAGGGTTCCCAAACGGGCCGGGTTCATCATGGGAACCGTCTTTGATGTCTCCCAGACGGAAACGAGCAAGGAACGCGAGCGGGTCGACGCGGGCGTGATGGCTGTTTGACACCCGACCCACCTAGGGAGTTACCACGTTGATAATTCCCTTCCTCTCAAGGAGCCTTCACCATGTCCTACGCATCACGTTCTCTGTTTGAACGCATCCTGATCTTGCACGGCATTCCCTACCGCACTTACGCCGGTCGTCTGCTTGTCCTGGATTGTGGGACGGATGCCGACGGTGTTTATGCTCGTTGGGTGCGTTGCCCGACGAGTGAGCGGGAGTTGTATCACTGGTTGGGCTATTGAGGTGAACACCATGAACGCGACCAGATTGGAAGAGTTGTTGAGTGCGGTTTGGGGGAGTGTCTTCGCCATCTTCGGCCACGAGCCCGAACTGACCGGCGAGGATGCCGGGGCGATTGCGACCGCTGCGGAGAACGCTGCCCGACAAGTTTCACTCACTTGGATTCAACCTATCGGTACCCGCACGCTCGAAGACATCGCGGGGCGATGACAGCCCCTTTTCCTGTCCCGACTGCGAAACGCTCTTGATTGCCAATTACTCCCCGGCCGCGTGGTCGGGGGTTTCTCTTTCCTGGAGATCGCCACCCATGAATTAGACCGCGACCTATTCGCCGGAAGACAACAAGTTGCGACTGTATTCCATCTCGTGATTATCGAAGGACGTTTACGACCGCGTTCGAGCCGCCGGATTCAAATGGGCACCGAAGCAAGAGCAATTCGTTGCACCCGCCTGGACACCGGAGCGGGCCGACTTGCTCACCGAGTTGTGCGGTGAGATCGGCGACGAAGACACCAGCTTGGTTGAACGTGCTGAGGAGCGTTGAGCGCTTTCAAGTTCTCCTCCGCCTGCTTGATCCCGGTGACATCGAATGCCACCCCTTGGAGAAATAGAGGTCGGCCAGCATCGTCTCGCACGAGCTGGGCTTCCCCGTGCACCCACACGACCCGCCCATCGCGGGCAATGAAGCGGTAAACCAAGTGGAACGGCTCGCCCTCCCCAACCGTGCGGGCGAACTCTTCGTGCCAGCGGTTCTGGTCGTCTGGGTGGAGTTGCGTGTACCAGAGGATTGGGTTGTCGAGCCACTCCCGTTGGGAGAACCCGAGCAACTCCTCGACTTGCGGGCTGACGTACAATTCCCGCGTGCCGACCTCATCGAGCGCTGCCATGAAGGTCACTGCCGGGATGCCCTCGACCAACGTCCGGTAGCGTTTCTCCATCTTTCGCAACTGGGCCTCGGCCTTTCGCCGCTCGGTTACGTCCCGGATACTGGCTACGACCAGCAGCCCCCCATCAGAGTGGAGTGGACTGAGGCTGATCTCGACCGGCACTTCGTTGCCGTCCTTTTGCCGGCCGACCAGTTCCAGCCCGGCACCCATCGGTCGGATGTGCGGGGCTGCCAAGTAGCCATCTCGCTGGTTTTTGTGCCTCTTCCGGAATCGCTCTGGGATGAGCAATTCGATCGGTTGACTCAGCAGTTCGTTACGGTGGTACCCGAACAGCCTCTCGGTCTGGCGGTTCACAAGGACGAGACGACCGTTGCGGTCGATCGCCACCAGCGCATCGGGGACCGCTTCGATCAATCCACGGAGTATATCAACCGTGAGTTCCGGAAATGGGAATGCCACTGTGGGGGTCACGCTCTCACTACCAGGCTCCGGGCTGGGAGGAGCCGGTTCTGGCTGGTTCGGCTCAGGAGGAACGAGATCAGTTCCAGCCAACCGACGAAGAATCGCCTCGGCTTCGGTGTGGGACACATCAATAGGAAGGGGTGGGTCGAGGTTGTCTGCCACATCGAGCTCCCTTCAAGTGGTGGCCGTGTGTCGGCACCCGGCCAGTTCGCGGACCCAGTCGTACCACTCCGCAAGACCGTCCCCATGAAGGGCCGAGACCGGGATTACTCGGAGGGCGGAATTCACTTGTCGGACGGCTTTGAGGAAGCGGTCGGTGTCAAACGGAACGTGAGGTAGGAGATCGGTTTTGTTCAGCAGAACGACCTGCCCAGCCCGGAACATATGCGGATACTTGATCGGCTTGTCGTCCCCTTCCGGCACGGAGCAGACGATGACCTTGGCCCGTTCTCCAAGGTCAAACAAGGCCGGGCAGACCAGGTTCCCGACGTTTTCGATGAACACAACCGACCCAATTGTGGGATCCAGTTCCGCCAACCCCCGCGCAACCATTGAAGCATCGAGGTGGCACCCCACGCCTGTGTTCAGTTGAACCGCTCGACAGCCCGCAGCGCGAATCCGACGGGCGTCACAGTCCGTTTCCTGATCTCCCTCGATCACGGAAACCGGGAACTCTGAGGCAAGATCGCGAACCGTTCGTTCCAGGAGCGTTGTCTTCCCCGCCCCAGGTGAACTGACGAGGTTCAGAGCGAGTACCCCGCGGCCAGCCAGCCAACCCCGGTTGTATTCGGCCAGCCGGTCGTTCTTATCGAGGACAACGCGATCGCATCAGCGAAGAGGACGCCAACCAGGATCGTCGTGGTTACGCTTACGAGGATTATGTCCAACGGTTGCGAGACTTGACGAACCGACCGCGTATCAACAAGGAAAATGGTCGGTTCGCCAAGCACCTGGGCAACCATGCCGCTTCGTGGTTCTTGTTCCTGGTGGACACCGACATCCCGGCCACGAATCGTCGGGCCGAGCAAGCGTTGAAGACGCCGATCGTGAACCGCAAGGTCTGGGGCGGAAATCGCACCAAAGCTGGAGGTGAAACGCAGGCCATTACCTCCTCGGTTCTGCAGACCTGCCAAAAAAGGGCCATCGATGTTTTTCAATTCATCGGCAACGACTTCCGCGGCGTCCTCGGTTGCCTGTTCAATCGACCAGTGGCAGATGCCGCTAAATAAGCACCTCAGTTCGATGATGATTGGAAACAAAGTGACACTCCGCACGGGCTAAAGCCCGACGGCTTCTTGGGCTAACCCCACCATTGTGGAGCTTGACGCCCAAAGGCTCTGTCCGAGCCCAAGAACATTAATCGCGGCGTTTTCGTCCCGATCCTGGGAATTGCCGCACAAACACGAATACCAGCGATCCTTCAACGCGAGTTTCTGCCGATGTCCGCACTGGCAACAATCCTGAGTGGTGTAGGCGGGGTTGACCAAGGCGACCTGTCGTCCAGCGTTTTCAGCTTTGGCGAGCAAGCGTTGCTTGAAGAATCCCCACCCCGCATCCAGGATGCTCTTGGCAAGATTGCCGTGGACCATGCGGTTGACCGACAAATCCTCAATTGCAATCTTTCCAAATCTGCCAACCAACGAGTTGACCAGTTTGTTCAGATAGTCTTTCCTCTGGTTGGCGACCCGCTCGGCATGAGCGGACAAGCGACGGATGGCCTTCCTTCGATTCGATCCGCCTTTCTTCTTTCGTGCAACAGAACGCTGGAGAACTCGCTGCTTGAGTTGCGAATGGCGATACCATCGCGGATTCTCGATCTTCTCCCCGGTGGACAACACCAACAGGTTGCTGAGTCCCACATCGATACCAACCTCTGCTTTCAAATCGGGGAGTGGTTGAATCTCGACTTCGCAACAGAACGAAGCGTACCACTTCCCAGCCTTGCGAGTGACCCGCAGAGTCTTGATGGTTCCTTCCATCGGTCGATGCCAACGAACCGCAATACGCCCAATCCCAGACAGACGGAGCCTTCGACCGTCGATCTTGAACCCGTTACCGAGTTCCTTGAACCCAAAGGAACGGAAGCGACTGAGCTTCTTGAATCGGGGATAACCCGGATTCTCCGCAGCGTTCAGGCGAAGGAAGAACGCCTGGAATGCTTTATCCAGATCCGTGACGACCAGTTGCAGAACGTGGCTATGGACATCGGCGGCGTAGGGGTTGTTGGCCTTGCGGACCTTGACTCGTCTCAACTGCTCCGTCTTGGTAACCGTTCGCCCTTCCATCTCGTAGACAGCCTTCCTCTCAAGGAGACAATCGTTGTAGAAGCGGCGGCATGTCTCAAGAGTGGATTCCAACCGGCCGCATTGGGACGGGCTGGGATACAGGCGGTAGCGGAAAACGTTGATCACTCAGAGACCCTTCTGCATTGCGATGTATTTCTGGATGGTCTCGGCGGAGACATTGCCAGCAGTCGAAGCGAAATAGCTGCGGGTCCACAACGAAGGCAGCTTGAGCAAGTGCTTGTGCTTTTGTCGAAGGTGGAACGACGTGAGTCTCTTGCATTCCTTGACCACATCCGAAGCAGCATCTCCAGGCCACACACGCACGAACAGGTGGACGTGATTCGGCTGAATGGCCAGTTCCAAGATCGTCCAACCCTTCTCTTTGCACTTGGTTTCAATCCAGTGCTGGCAGTCCTTACTCACAGCGCCCGTGAGGATCGGTTTACGGCGTTTGGGGCACCAGATGAGGTGGTAAACGATCAGGTGTACGCGGTGTTCGTCGCGTTGGTATTCCACGTCGATAGTATACCCACTATCGACAAGAACCAAATGTCGGTTGCGAATACTTCGCAACCTTCGCGGGCTAAGGCCCGAAGAGGGAAACCCGCCTATCTACAGGGGCTAAAGCCTCACAGCTTCCGGCGGGTTTTTTGACGGTCATGAGATTTCATCCGAGCACAGGCTACAACCAATTGTGTTGTGCGTGGTACATCAAGCTGCTGCTATCTTCACTTCCCGCGGTTGTCGCGTTCCAGTCGCTTCAGAAACTCCAAAGCTTCATCCACGGTCGGTACCACAACACCGGAAACCCGACCACGGTTATCGAGGTCGCGGAGCAACATCAGGTCATCGAAATCCTCGCTCGCTTCGAGCTTCTTCCGCGCTTTGAATCCGAGTGTGCCGGCCTTGTATTCCAGAGCCAGCATGTGGTTCTCGATCAAAAACGCCGTTCGCGGTGTTAGGAGTCCATCAAGGGCCTGGAGCCCTGCCCCGACGTGATCGTAAGGATCGATCCCCTTCCCCACATCGTGCAAGAGTGCTGCCAGGATGAACTCCTCATCCCACGGCCGCTCCTCCCGCGCGAGGTCGAACACCTGGAGCAGATGGTACAGCACATCGCCTTCGGGATGATACTCGGGGTTCTGTTTCACCGTTTCCAGCGGCAAAAGAAGTAGCCGGAAGATCTGATACGGATCGATAGCTTCCTCCCGTTCGGCAATCGCTTCATCCAGCTTCACTTCCGGATGTTCGCGGGCAATGAGTTCTTCGAGTTCGCGGGTACTCGCGCGCTCAATCGCCTTGCCCGTGATCGAGGACTTGAAGACATAATGGGCCTTGTCCTCGGCGTAAACTGTCAGCTCGAAGTTGAAGGTGTCGTAGACGTGAATGTGGATGAACACCCGCGATTCGTTATGCTTCACCAACTGCTTGCGCTCGACATCGAACTGGAGTCCTTCTTCCTCAAGTATCGCGGTGACCGGCTCAACGTGGTCGCTGAACAGGTGCAGATCAATGTCTGAGCCCTTGCGGACGTGACCTGTCATCACGCTGCCGATCAACCTGGGTCGGAAGCGACACAGAATCCGCATGAGCCACAGGGCGTGGAGCCGCATGTCGCGGAGGTTAACCGTCCGTTGTTCGCCTTCGTGGGTGCGGGCGAAGACCTGGATGAGCTCGCGGATTTCGGCGTTGGAGGGGAGATCGCTTGGCTTGACACTGCCGCGACAAAGTCGTTTGGCAGCTTTGCGTTTTGCGGTGAAGTATTCGGATTCGACCCGTTCGTACATGAGGCGAGCAGCTTCAAACGCAATGGCATGACGGAGTTTGGTATCGGACACTCGATTCTACGGCGGTTTGGTTTGTCGGCTGTTCAGACTACACGAGCCTATCCTGTGCCGCCGCGAGGCTCGTTATGGAATGATACACAATCGCGGTAGAAAGTTCACAGATAATCCGGCGCGTTCCACTGCCAACGAAAGCAGGCAGCCATCCGCCGAATTATCTATGTCTGTGAATAAGCTGCAATGTCGCGACTTGCGCTGTTCTCCCCACCTTACTGCTTCGCTGGTAGTTCTTCGATGGTGATGTTCTTGTAGTATGCCTTGGCCTTGGCCCCACCGTGGATCTGGAGGCCGATGATCCCGGTGCGTTCGATCTTGTCGTCCTCTTCGGTGTAGTCCACCGTCAGCGTGCCGTTGAGCCACAGCCGAATGCGTGGCCCCTCGCAACGGATCACGTAGTCATTCCAGTCCTCGAACTTCACCAGTTTCTCGATCACTTCCTTGGCTGGCTTGACGAGCACCTTGTTGCGGCGAGACTCATCGTAGAGCGCACCCCAGTAATCCTGGCCGACATCGGCCTGATAGCCGATGACCTCGTAGTGTTTGGGAATGCGCTTGGTGCGGAACTGAACCCCGGCGTTGGCCTTGGCCTTTTCTCCGAGCAGCTTGAACGTCACTTTCAGCTCAAAGTCGCCGTAGGTCTTGGTGGTGCAGAGGAACTCGTTGCGGGGGACGGTCGTTTCGAGCGACCCACCGACAATCGCCCCGTCCTCGACCTTCCAGGTCTTTTCGGTATCGCCATCCCAGCCGGCAAGCGTCTTGCCATCAAAGAGCGATTCGGGTTTGGGGTCCACCGCTGCAAGAGGTACAAGAATCAGAAGGAATGCCGGAAGCGTGAACTTCATGTGTTCTCCTGGGTTCGGTGGCAACCTGGGGTGTAGAATCAAGAAAGAACGATCCGCATTCTACCCTTTGGCCAACAGTGCATCCACCCAGCAACCGTGAACATACTCACTCGGTTCCCAGCGAGATATGGCTGCCGACGGTTGCTGACCACCCGTCCCCAAATGGGAAGTGATAAGAGGACGCCACAATGGATCACGACAGCATCGTGGAAGATTGGCAGAAGCATGCCAAAAAGAACGACGCCAAGAACTTCCGTTTTCTTCTGAGCCTGAAAGTAAGGGACTACGGTTTCGATCCCGACGAGGTGGCTGCTGAACTTCACGAGCAAGCGTTCAAGTCCGTCGATTGCACCCGTTGTGCAAACTGCTGCAAGACGATGACCGTAATCCTTGATCAGTCGGACATCGACAGGATCGCCGAGCATCTTGGTATGACAGCGCAGGTTTTCATCGAAACTTATTTGGAGATGAATGAGGAAGAACAGCTTTACAAGATCCGGCAGACACCCTGCCCGTTCCTCGGGAGCGACAACCGCTGCACGATTTACAGTGTGCGGCCTGCCTGCTACCGAGAGTATCCCCACACCGACAAGGGAGGGTTCGCATCCAGAAAGTATTTGCACGCCAATAACTCTCAACAATGTCCTGCCACATTCTGGATAGTGGAGCAGATGCGGGCTCGTGCCACTGGGAAAGGCCATCGCAAGGGATAACAACTCGACGCATGATTCCACCTCTGTTCGTCAAAATCCAACAGTACATCCTTTCCCACTGTTCGCCAGCCGATTGACCTCGCAAGATAAGTTGCAATCGTTTTCTCGTAGTCATCTTGGTTTTCCTCTCCGCATTCGACGCGCAACCTTTATTCACAGTTCTCAAGAGGCCGACATGCTCGTAACCCTCCGGCTTGTGCCCATTGTCAAGCGCTGCGCTCGCCGAGCGTTGCTCGCCTTCGCTCCGCTTATTGTCGTCGCGACGTCACTCATTCTCGCCATCGGCTCAGTGATACTCACTCCGACCGCCCATACCGCACAGCCCGCCGATACACTGCCGGGTAGCGATGGCGACCCGATCGTTTTCTTCAATGCCACGATCTACACGGGCACCGACTCCGCCCCGATCAAGAACGGATTCCTGGCCGTGAGTCAGGGGAAGATTCAGTTCGTCGGCACCAAGGACGAATTCGCAAAGCTGCCCAAGGCGGCTCAGTTCGCGAAAGTGGACCTCAAGGGGGCTGTCATCATCCCCGGTCTTGTGGATACGCATTCGCACATCGGCGTTTATCCCCGACCGCAGGTTGGGGCACACTCGGATGGCAACGAGACGAGCAGTCCAGTGCAGGGGATCGTTCGAGCGATCGATTCCTTCATGCCCGATGATCCGGGCATCCGCATGGCCATCACCGGCGGCGTTACCACCGCCAACGTCATGCCCGGTTCAGCAAACGTGATCGGCGGCCAAACGGTATATGTCAAACTTCGCGGTCACACAATCGAAGACATGCGCATCACCGGCCGATTGCCCGATGGCACCGAAATTCTCGGTGGCCTCAAGATGGCCAACGGCGAGAACCCCAAGGGGTATGGGAAGAACAAGCAGCAAGCCCCGTTCACACGAATGAAAGTCGCCGCGCTTCAGCGGGAAACATTCCTCAAAGCCCGAGAGTATCAAGCCAAATGGAAGCAGTTTCAGGCAGGAGGGAAAGGCGCAACAGCACCGGATCGCGACCTCACGTTCGAACCACTTGTTGAGGTTCTCGAACGCAAACGCACCGTCCACTTCCACTGCCATCGGGCCGATGACTTGATGACCGCCATTCGCATTGCCGAGGAGTTCGGCTTTGAGTTGGTTCTTCAGCACGCCACCGAAGGCTATCGCATTGCCGATATCCTGGCGAAAAAGAAAATCCCGGCATCGCTCACGCTCATCGACAGCCCCGGTGGAAAGGCCGAAACTATTGGGCTCCTCGAAGAGAACGCCGCGATTCTGGAAAAAGCCGGTGTCACGGTGGCGATCAATACCGACGACTTCATCACCGAGTCCCGGTTCCTCCTGCGTACAGGTGCCATCGCGGTTCGCGGTGGGATGAGCGAACCTTCGGCTCTCAAATCGCTCACCAGTATCCCGGCCAAATTGATGCACCTCGATCACCGGCTGGGCTCGCTAGAGGCCAAGAAGGATGCGGACTTCGTCATTCTCTCAGGCGCTCCGTTTTCGGCTTATACGCAGGTACTCGCCACCTATATTGAAGGCAAAAAAGTGTTCGACCGTTCGGCCAAGCGCGACTGGTCTTATCAAGCCGGTGGGTTCGCTCTGCCGGATAACTTGAAGGAGCTACCCGCTCCTTACAAGCCCATCGCACCGCCTCAACATGCTACTACCCCAGTGGTCAAGACGACTGGCGAACCCAGCTCAGGCAAAAAGATCATCGTCCTCGCGGGGCGGATTCATACCGCAGCTGGGCCTCCAATCGAAAAGGGAGCGGTGTTGATCGAAGATGGGAAAATCATTGCCGTGATGAAGGCAGATGAGGTCAAGATTCCCGCCGATGCAGCGATCCTGACCGCTGCTGAGGTCACGCCCGGTCTGGTCGATCCCTTCTGCGTTGCCGGGCTCACGGGTGCGTGGAACATCCCGGCCGATCAGGATCAGGATGAACTGAGCGATCCGAATCAGGCCGATTTGCGCGTTCTCGATGGTTTCAACCCGCGCGAGCCGCTCCTCGAATTTCTCAAAGCAACTGGGGTAACGGTCGTTCACACCACACCCGGCCGAATGAACCCGATTGCCGGACGATCGGGCGTGTTCCGAACCGAAGGAACAACGGTTGAAAGTGCTGCTTTGAATACTGAAGCGGGGTTGCTCGTGAATCTTGGAGAGGCACCGAAAGAGACATACAAGGCGAAAGGGCCGAATACCCGGATGGCGGTTGCCGGGCTGGTTCGCAAGGCATTTGCTGATGCGGAAGGGTACCGGAAGAAACAGCCCCCTGGTCCCAAGAACCCAAAGCTCGAAGCCCTCATCCCGGCCCTGGAAGGGAAGATGCCGGTGTACTTCGCAGCGCACCGACAGGATGACATTTCCACTGCTTTGCGGATTGCTGCGGAGTTCAAGCTCAAGCCGGTGATTGCTCTCGGGACGGAAGCCTACCGATTGGCCGACGAGCTGAAGAAAGCCGGTGTGCCGGTGGTTGTTCACCCGACGATGCAGCGAGCCGCCTCCACAATGGAAACAATGCACGGCTTCACAGGGAACGCAGCGTTCCTGGCCGACAAGGGAGTGCCGATCACCATTGGCACATCCTTCGAGGGGTACGTTCCCAAGGTCCGGGTCTTGCGTCACGAGGCCATTGTCGCCGCGGCAAGCGGACTTGGCACCGATAGGGCGTTGAAAGCGGTCACGATTGATGCGGCCAAGCTGCTTGGCATCGACAGAGAGTATGGCAGCATCGAGAAAGGGAAGGTTGCCGATCTGGTGCTCTACGATGGCGATCCCTTCGAGCACACAACGCATGTTACCCGAACCGTGATGGGTGGACGGGTGGTCTACAACCGCGACGACTACGTGAAACTGCCGCTCGATCGTCGTATCCTGTCGATGATGGGTGGGCCAGAAGTTGGGTGTTGCATGGGGACGTGGTGATATAGAGCCGCGCACGTAGTAAGCGGGAAGAGGGATGCTCAAAAAATTTTAGAAACCCGCTTACTACGTGCGCGGCTCTATTTCACTACGCAGGAAACAACAAGAACTCACGACGCCTCATAAGCTTTCTTTAGCCATGCCAGAAGTTCCTCATCCACGTCTCCAAGCGCGGTAACTCGCACGCGATGCGTGACCATCGCATTGAAGCTGCCAGAGACCTCCAATCGCTCTGTCGGCTTTGTGCCCTTCAAGTTGATGCCAACATCCACGCGAGTCGCGGTGGAAGGTTGAATGATCGCGAACTGCTTGCTGCGGCGAATGCTGACATACGCCTTTTTGGGCGACACCTCGATATCCTTGCCGAAATCCTTTATGGCACCCAGAAGCCTGTCGTAGATTGATCGTAGTGCTGCCTTGGTACCGGCGTATTGAGCCTCCACGAGGGCGTCTGTGTTTTCTGCCGTGTGGCTGTCAGATTCGAGCGCACCAAGAGCGATTAGATTGGCATATCCATGAGTAAGGCCATGCTTCTCCTTGAGCAGTTTCATGAACTCCTTGTGTGTGGTCAGACCGCTCGACCGCACAATCTTCAGCCACTCCTCCATCGATTTCCCCGTCTTCTCGCTTAGTCCCGCGATCATCCCGGCTTTTATCTCTTGTGGTGATTTGGCCATGAGTATTTACTATTCAATGATTATAATAATATATAACAGCTCAACAAAACGCGAGTTACAATTGACCTTTCTCACTCCCGGATGGCTCGATCTTCCTCATGCCATGTCGTTGGGTGGCATAGCCGACAATGAGTCCGACACATGCGCCGGGTAGCATGATGTGCCAGTAGTACGGCTTTCCCAATTGCTGTGAATTCATGATCGCTATGGGCAGCGCCAGGAGAGTTCCCACAGCCACGCCAAAGATAATCCCCCAAACCAGAGAATTGATCCTGAAGGAGAAATATCCGATCAGCACGCCTGCAATGATCCCCTTAACCGTGGAACCAACGACGATGCCCACAATATCGCTTGCCACTTCGGGTGCCGAAACCAGCGCGGACAGCCCATCGAAAATACCCAGAACACCGCCCAGAGTAAGGCCGAGAAGCCACTTTTTCATGATTTCCTCCGGATTATTCGCTCGCTGAGGGTAGTTCAAGTTCACGCCTGCCAGTCTCCTCTTACACGTTGTCGGAGATTCCTTTAAGAGCTGCGGTCAAATTCGGTTCCAGAATATCAGGACCACTCTCATCACCAGATAAGCCAGGATTAACGAAATTGCAGTGCCATACTTCGATGTCAGACGCCGAGCGGCACCAAAAAGGCCATCGGGATAAGCTACTACCCGGCGGTGAGACAGGAAGGATGCGATATCGTCCATGAGGAACTGCACGCCCGGATAGCGATGCCTCTTGTCCAGAGCAAGAGCCTTGAGACAGATTGCCTCCAGGGGACGCGGAATCGAGCTACGCAAGTATCGCGGTGGAAGAAGGTCGTTCGACTCCAATTTATCCCGCGGAGGGATGGATCGAGGAGCTTGGCCGGCGAGTAGGAAATACAGGATCGCACCAAGGGCATAAACGTCGCTGCGTTCATCGATCTTGTCCACCTCGCCCCAAGCCTGCTCCGGAGCCATGTACCCGGGGGTGCCAAGAAACGTGCCTGGTAGTGTGTTTCCACTCGTGCCGCACGCCGCGTCGCCGAGCGCAGATGTGGGAGGCGTAACCGGCGCACCGGAGTCTTCGAGGAGTTTGGCGACACCCCAATCCATGACCAGAAGCTCACCGAAGGCTCCAACCATGATGTTCTGCGGTTTCAGATCGCGATGAATGACTCCTTGTGCATGAGCAAAGGCAACCGCCTGACAGATTTTCTCAAAGTCGCGCAACATTTCCGGCAACGGCCGACCGAGATGAACGAGTTCATCGAGCCGCCTTCCGCGCACGAGTTTCATCACATAGTAGACACGTCCATCGGGCAGCACTCCGAAATCGTGGATCGGCACAATCCCAGGATGTTCGAGGCAGGCCAGAACCAGCGCTTCCTTGGCGATGCGTCTTTGCAACTCCGGTGTCGAGTGGCCGTCCGCCAGGACTTTTAGAGCGACTGGGCGATCGAGTTCCCGATCGTGGGCCAAGTAGACGGAGCCCATTCCGCCCTGGCCAATCTTCTCCACCAGACGGTACCGCGTACCGGTGCAGTCCGGCTGGTTGGCGATCTCGCGCAGGTGCTGAACCACGGAGTCCGAGAGCGATCTCACATCTTCCCCTCTCCGAACAGCCGCGCGGACTCGATACGGAATTCCTCCTCGTTCCCCGTACTCGAGCGCAGGGCATCGAGAACCAGTTCGCGAAACTGCCGCCTGGCCCAGGCCAGGTAATTTGTGACCTGAGTCGTCGTCAGACCAAATTTCGCACCAAGAGCGGCGTACGTGATCGATTCCTTTGCCTGATGATCCTTGAGATCATAGCTCTCAAACAAGGCGAAATGTACGTGCTTGGCTCCCTCCTGACACTGACGACGGAGCCCTTCCACAGCCAGCTCGAACAGTTGACGCACACATTCCCGATCGAAGAAGTCATCGGAATCCGATGTGTCGGAACGCCCGAGCGACTCAACTTCAGATTCGGCCCCCTCGAAATCGAGCGATAGCAACTGCACGGCACCGCCCCGTTTGATCCGCCCAGCGGATTTCATTTCGTTGGCAACGAACTTGTCCGCACAGTTACGCAGATAGGTGCGGAATCGCGCGAGCGCGGGATCGTAACAAGCGA